>JANXBR010000009.1 GCA_025060625.1 Thermodesulfovibrio sp. | reverse complement strand
CTTGATGAAACTTATGGGGTAATTCTTTATCAAGAACAAGTTATGAAAATTGCTAATAAGATTGCAGGTTTTACGATGGGCCAGGCAGATATTTTAAGAAAAGCAATGGGGAAGAAGATTCCTGAATTAATGGTAAGCCTTAAAGAAGAGTTTATTCAAGGTGCTCAAAAAAATGGAATTTCCTATGACAAAGCAGAATCTCTATTTAACATAATGGTGGCATTTGGTGAGTATGGTTTTAATAAATCTCATTCTACTGCCTATGCCTATCTTGCGTATATAACAGCTTATTTAAAAGCTCACTATCCTCAAGAATTTTTTGCGGCAAACCTTTCCAATGAGATGGGAGATACAAATAAAATTGTTAAGTTTATAAATGAATGCAAAGCATGGGGAATAGAGATTAAAGGACCTGATATAAACGAAAGTGACAGAGCATTTACTGTAAAGGGAAATTCTATAAGATTCGGTCTTGAAGCAGTTAAAGGCGTTGGAGGCATTGCACTTCAATGCATTCTTAATGAGAGGAAAAAGAAAAAGTTTAGTTCCTTAGAGGACTTTTTAAGCCGACTGGATACAAGGAAAGTTAATAAAAAGGTTATAGAATCACTAATTAAAGCTGGAGCATTTGACTCTCTTTATCCTCAGTATACCCTCAATCAGGCAAGAGCCACGGCAATACATGAACTTTTATCCTTCAAGGGTGTTAAATCTTCAAAGGGACTGTTTTACGCTCCTGACAATATAGAGGCATGGGATAACAATACATTGTTAAGCGAAGAAAAAGCTGCACTTGGCTTTTATCTTACTGGACATCCAATGAAACCAATTAGACCGATTTTAGATAAAATAAATGTCTCTACCATTGCTGATATTTTTGATACCGATGAGGAAGAATTTATAAACAACAATGAAGAATCACAGGAAATAAAGATAGCAGGGATTGTGGAAGAAGTAAAGAGTAAAGCAAAAGAAAAAGGAGTAACTGCTTATGTTACCATAGAAGACGAAACAGCCAGAGTTGAAGTAGTAATATATCCTGAACTTTTTAAAAAATATAGTTCTATACTAACGGAAAAGAGCGCAATTCTCATTAAAGGCATAATATTTAAATCGTCTGATTCAACCAAATTCCTTGCAAGAGAAATAGAAGATTTGAAAAATTATGATTTAAGGCTAAAATATGAGATAAGCATTGACTGTTCAGATACTGAGAAAGCTTATGAGATTTTAAAAGAAGTAAGAAACTGTCTTGATGGAAGACATAATGGGAAAGGAAATATCTTTATTTGTTTAAATCTACCTGAATATCATGTTATAATTCAAAGTCCCTTTGAACCATGCATGGATTTTGAGACAAAAATAAAAAAAATAAAAGACTGTAAGGTGAGGATAAAATGACCTATTATCTTGACTTTGAAAAACCTATACAGGAATTAGAAATAAAAATTGAAGAGTTAAAAAAACTCTCAGATGGTAGCGATATTGACCTTACACAGGAAATTAAAAGACTTAATAAGAAATTAAAAGAGTTAAAAACAGAGGTTTTCTCAAATCTTAATTCATGGCAAAAAACTCAGATTGCAAGACATCCGGAAAGACCCTATACACTTGATTATATTTCAATGATTTTTGAAGATTTTATTGAACTTCACGGAGACCGCCGTTTCGGTGATGATCCAGCTGTAATAGCAGGATTTGGTAAGATTGATGGTAATTCTTATGCATTGGTGGGACATCAGAAAGGAAGGACAATAAAGGAAAGAATTTATCGTAACTTTGGTCAGGCTCATCCAGAAGGATACAGAAAAGCTTTAAGAGTAATGAAAATAGCAGAGAAATTTTCCATACCAGTTATTACCATGATTGACACCCCTGGAGCATTCCCTGGAATAGGTGCAGAGGAAAGAGGTCAGGCTGAAGCAATAGCAACCAATCTAATGGAGATGTCTCTACTTAAAACACCTTTGATTGGTTTTGTAATTGGTGAAGGTGGAAGTGGAGGAGCTCTTGCTTTAAGTGTGTGTGATAGAATTTTTATGCTTGAACATGCAATTTATTCAGTTATCTCACCCGAAGGATGTGCAGCTATTCTTTGGAAAAAAGACACTGAAGTAGGAGTAGAAGAATATGCGAAAGCAGCTGAACAGCTTAAACTTACAGCACAGGATTTAAAGAAATTTGGAATTATTGATGATATTATCCCAGAGCCTCTTGGAGGAGCTCATAGAGATCCTCAGGAAGTTGCAAAAAAAATTAAAGCCACAATAATTACTGTTTGTTCAGAGCTTATTAAAATTTCTCAAGAGGAACTTATCAAAAAAAGATACGAAAAATTTAGAAAAATTGGTAACTTCTGGAGTTCATCCCATCGTAGAAAGTAGAAAATCTTTAAATTTTTCAGGCACAATCCACTCAATTCCCAATTTATCAGCCCACTTAATTAAACCCTTGTCCCCACTAACCAGTGATGCTTTTAGCTCCATTGAAAGAAATATTAAGTCTACATCCTCTTTGCTGTCAATAATACCCTCTCTTAAGGCTTCTCTGTATTTTTTTCTTAAATCTTTGATTACTTCATCAGTAGGCTTCTGTGTTACATTTCTTACAGCATTCTCTGCAACTCTTAATCCTTTGTTTACTCTTTGTCTTATTTCTTCAACAAGTTCATAAAAGAATATTGCAGGGCACACACTTCTGTGTTTATCAGGTGATTTAATTCTAACTAAAAAGTAAAAATCCCTTGGAATTTTTTTTTCATCAACAAAATAGATTAATTCTTCAAAAACAGTGGAAGGCATATAAAATTCAAGATTTTTTACTTTTTTTGCTATTTTTATAAATTCTTCAATAGCTTGCTCTGGACTTTCTCCAAAAAAATCTCTTATATCTGGATTGATAAAAACACTTGTATCAATAACTACTTTTCTTTTTTTACCAAAAAAATTGATCATTTCAAAATTTCACAGCCTCTTAGGTCCACCTCAAAGCTATTCCATGTGCTACAAACAGAACATCTTCCTGTCCATTCTTCAAAGGATGAGTGACATTCATTACATATGTAGGATATATTTGAAATTTTATTCTCTGGGCATAACTCCTTAAACTCAGAGACAGCTTTTGCAGTCTGATCTCTTCTCAGATACAGATATCCTTTAATACAGTGAAGTTTCGGGGTAGAGCATATGGCTGGATCAATGGATGATAAAATTTCTATGGCATCATCTATCATTTCTAAGCGATAGTAAAGTCTTCCAAGAAGAAATTTAAGCTCGGTATCATCTGGCTTATCACTTATAGCTTTGAGATAAAATTGAATCAGTCCTTTTGGATCACCCAGGGTAATGAGTAAATCTTCAAGTCTTATAAGTAAAAGCTTTGATCTTAATGTTTCATAGTTTTTTTTAAGAAATTCTACTGCTTCCTCTGCACCTTCTTTGGAGATCATAACTTCTGTCATACCAAGATAGGCAGGGATAAAATCTGGAGAGGTTTTGATAAGATTTGAAAATATTCTTTCAGCCTGTTCAATGTCTCCTGATTCAAGATTTACTCTTCCATATTCATATGAGTATCCTATTAGTCTTTTTTCCTCCTCTTGTTTTTTATACTCAGGAACAATTTTAATAATTTTTTTCTGTAAAACAATTAAGTCTTCCCATTTTTCAAGTTTTTCTAAAATATTTCTCATTTTGTAATGTGCTAGAGGGCTATCAGGTTCAAGATTTGTAATCTGCTCTATATATTTAAGAGCAAGCTCATTTTCATTCATTTTTTCCATAACATTTTCTAAGGAAAAAAGAGGAACGATATTCTTGGGGTCAAGTTCATAAGCTTTTTTATAATATTTTAGAGCTGTTTTATAGTCTTCTTCCTTCATTGAAAGATCTCCAAGTCGTATTAATGCATCTATGTGTTCAGGTTCTTCCTTTAGAATTTCCTGTAAAGCTTCTTTTGCTTCTGTAACTTTGTCCCTCATGATTGCATTAAGTGCTTTAGCATAGTAGTCTTTTATCCTTTCTTCTTTTTTGTGTTTTTTCTGTAACTGTAGTCTATTTATGAGATTAGAAGTGTCTCTGATAAAAAAGACAAGAAACACAAAAAAAGCTCCAAAAATTAAAGAAAGAAGCATCAGTCCTATCTTGGGCATCTCATAAGATGCACCAAATGGAACCTTGAGAATAACTACATCCTTATTTTCCATTGCAAAAAGTCCAATAATTGTAAGGAAGATAAGGAGCAAAAAAATAAAAAACTTTGACATAAAAGCCCCTCTCTCTTTGAAATTTTTTAATTATACCTTAAATATAAAAGAAAAATTAATAGGTCGCCTTCTGATCTTCCTCTTAGAGGATTGATCTAAAGGCGATTGCTCAATAACAGTTAGCTAATTTATTAAATTTGCTTCTATCTTATAATATTCATTAATTCATTGAGCATATTGTCAGTGGTTGTTATTACTCTTACATTAGCTTGATAACCTCTCTGAGCAGCAATCATTCTTATAAACTCTTCTGCAAGGTCAACATTGCTTGCTTCAAGTGAGTTTGCATAGACCTTACCAACACCAACAGTTCCAGGTGCTCCATAGGTTGGTCCACCTGAGCCATATGATTCAAGGAATAAATTATTTCCTACCTTTGTAAGATTGTGTGCTGCTACAAACTTTGCAAGAACAACTTGAGCAACTTTTTTTACCTGTCCATTTGTAAATACACCTGAGATCATTCCATCCTGATCAACTGTAACTGCAATGAGATTTCCTGCGGTGTAGCCATTCTGATTCTGAAATACCACCGAGTTAGGTGAACCAAACTGTGTTGAATTAGCAAAATCCAGTTCAACATTCTGAGGTGATGTAACTCCCCAGCTTGAAAAGTTAAATCCTGCTGTAGGTCTAAAAGCTGGATTAGGCGGAACATTTGGATTTGTTACATAGACATCATAAATTGCACCGTTGCTATCAAACTGTATAGTTATAGGCTGAATGCCAGCTGTATTAGGATCAAAGTCATATTCCACATAGTTAGTACCAGTAGCACTATTGTTATATACAACATGGGCTTGCCATGTATTTTGAGCAGTTTTACAGAAGAAGGTATAAATCAGATGGGGATTTCCCTGACTATCGTAAATTGTTATTGCTGTGGAGTAGTTATAGGTTCCACCAGAGGGTAGATTTTGTGAGTTAGAGGTAAAACCCCAGTTAGTAGTACTGTCTCTTGAGTCAAGATTTACTTGAGTGGTTATAAGGGTTGTTGCTGATGGTTCACTCATCAATCCAGCAAGATAGACATTGCCTATAGCACCTGTTACATTTCCATTTTGGTCCATTTGATATGCTTGGAGCAAATAACCATTTGGATCAACTACATATCCATCCTTATTCATTCTAAAATGACCTGCACGGGTATAGTAAGTGGGTCCATTTTTTTGCTGAACTACAAAAAATCCATCTCCTTCAATTGCTAAATCAAGAGGATTGGAGGTTGTCTCAAGAGTTCCTTGTGTAAACATTTTTTGTATATCAACAATCATTGTTCCACGGCCCACCTGCATTGCTGAAGCACCACTTAATGTTTGGCTAAGAATATCGGCAAAATTTGCTCTGCTACTCTTAAATCCTATTGTATTTGCATTGGCTATATTATCACCAATTACTGAAAGAGCAAGGGAATTCGCATTTAATCCACTTATTCCTGTAAAGAGAGATGTTAACATAGTATCACCTCCTAAGCTTGTATTTTCTGTATTTCTTCAAGTGTTAAACTTTTATCTCCAGCTAAAAGGTTAAGTTTTCCATCCTGATAGCTTACTCCTGTTATGGTGTAGTTTTCTGAACTGGTTGTAGTAACCTTTTTACCGATTAGACTTGCTCCAAGAATTAGAGCATTTTCTCTTGCCATGTTATCAAGAGTATTGCCAATATTTATGACTTGTTCAAGTGCAGAGAACATTGCAAGCTGTCCTACAAATTCTGTATTACTTAGTGGATTTAATGGATCCTGATATTTTAACTGGGCTGTGAGAAGTTTAAGAAAGGCTTCTTTATCTATCTGGTTATTACCTATAGCTTTTGTTTTTTCCTGCACCATATAGAGTGGATTATCAAAAATACTTTTTACACTTGACATTTCCATTCCTCCTTATACAAAGTATTCAAAAAATTTTTGATTACCTTTATACTTTCTTTGTCCTTGTCCATAGTAGGAATCAGAGTATCCTCTGTGGTCCCTTGCAAGATCAAGTAAAAAGTCCGAAACTTTGATTCCCGATGATTGAAGGCTGTTTTTTATCTCAGGGATTAAACCTGAAAGAATTTCTTTCACATGGGGATAGTCAACTTTCAAATCAGCTCTAACGCCTGTATTATCCATAGAAAGCTTAATAAGTATCTTTCCAAGGTCTGGTGGTTCAAGCTGAACTACAATAGTTTTCTGAGAACTGGATAAGGCTTTAAAAACTATATCTGAAACTTCCTTAAGTTGAGTAAAGGGTAGTTCAACTATGTGCTCATTTCCTTTTATATTATCATTACTAAATGATTGTTCAAATTTGAATAAGCTAATCTGTTGTGACAATAGATTTTCCTTTTTGATTATACTATTTTTAATCTCCATGGAATTTGGATTGATTTTTTGAGCTTCTGAAAGGTTTTCATTAACACTATCTATAAAAAGTAATTGATTCTGTTTTGAACTTTCTGTGTCTATCTTTAATTTGAAAACTTCTAAACCCTGTCCTTCCTGGGTTTCCTTTGATTTAATAATATCAATTACATCTTTCACCTGGGAATTGTCTCCACTTAGGAGTTTTTCAAAAAGTGCCTTACCTAAATTCTTACTATCCATATTTAGGTTATTCAAAAGACTATTGAGTTCTTTTATATCTATCTTTCCCATCTCAAGAAGGCTTTTTAAAGCAGAGGAGAGTTCTTCAGAGCTTGAAAAGTAGTCTTTGATATTCTGAATTAAAAAGATGTTTTGATATCCTAAGGGAAGATTAAAAATGCTGTTATCAAATAAGATATCTTGTGAGCTTTCTGCATTCTTAAGCATAAGCCTTTGTAATTCATTGAAAAAGCTTTCTTTCTCTGCAGCCTGTCCTAAAATGTCCAATTGACCATTAACTTTGTTTAATGTGTTTAAGTTTATGTTTCCTATTAATATCATGCCAAGATAAGATTCAAACTTTATGCCAGTTTTTATTCTTTCAATTTTAAGGATTTATAGAGAATGATTAGGTTTTTAGGTAAGAAAAAAATTCCTACTTGGAGGATTTTTCCTTTATGGCAACAAGTCTTTTTGAAAGTGCTGCAGCTTTTTCTGGGTTGACATTGGCAAGAATTTTAGCTGCCTGACGAGGTTTTATAGCAAGAAGAAGTGTAGTTGCAGTTTCTTCATCAAGCTTTTCAAGCCTTGCTGCAGCCTCCTCAGGAGGCATTGATTCATATATCTTAGCAAGTCTCTGATAGTTTTCTGTCTGAGCCTTTTCAAGCTGTGCCTTTAGTTCTTCCTGCTGCTTTATCTTAGCCTCAATCTCACTTTTTAACTTTTTTAGTTCTTCAGTTTTTTTGGTTATATCTTCATTAAGTATTTTAAGCCTCTCTTCTTCTATGGTAGTTGCCTGTTTTGTAGAGGTCTGCTGACCAATAATTGTACCTATAGCCAAACCAAAAAAAAGAATAAAAACTGAGAAAAAAATTACTTTTTTAAACATTATTCACTCCTGAAGCGACTTAAAAAAATATCATTTACTACTTTTTCTTCTACTTTTTCCCTTTCAGTTCTAATTCTACTTAGGATTCTATCATATAGTTGTTCAATCTTTCTTCTTTCTTTGAAAGCCTCCTCATAGTTCTGCCTTTGATTTTCAATTTCAATGTCTATTTTTTCAATCATCTTCTGAGTTTCTTCTAATTGTGAAATAAGATAGTTTATCTCACTATATATTGTAGCAAGTTCTTCTGAAGTACATTGTGAATTAATAGAGAGAGATATTGAAAATCGTTGTTCTAATTCCATTAAGTATGTCTGGAGTCTTTGTTTTTCAGAAATAAGTTGGGCGAACTTCTGTTTCTCCAACTCTTCTTGCCATTCTTTCAATTTAAATATCATATTCAATGTCTTTGTGTTCATGACTCTTCAAATAAACTGTAAAGTTTTTTAAGGCTTTCCTCAAAAGTAGACTTTTCACCAATATTCTGTCTTAAAAAGCTGTTGATTTTATCCATCATCTTGATTGCCATGTCAACCTGTGAATTGGTTCCCTCTTTGTATGCTCCAATATTGATAATATCCTCATATTTTGCATAGGTCGCAAGAATATCAAGAAGTTTACCAGCATATTTCAGATGAGTTTTATCAACTATGTCCTTCATTAATCGGCTTATGCTCTTAAGTGGATCAATTGCTGGATAGTGATTTCTATTGGCGAGGTCTCTGCTTAAAACTATATGTCCATCAAGAATGGATCTTGCAGCATCAGCCACTGGATCAGTAAGGTCATCTCCTTCTACAAGAACAGTATAAATTCCCGTTATGGAACCACCATTTTTTATAACTCCGACTCTTTCTAAAAGCTTAGGAAGTAAATTGAAAACACTTGGAGGATATCCCTTCATTGTGGGAGGTTCACCTGCTGCAAGTCCGATTTCTCTTTGTGCCATTGCAAAACGGGTTAAAGAATCCATAAGTAAAAGGACATCTTTTCCCTGCAGTCTAAAGTAATCAGCTATGGCAGTTGCCAAAAAGGCACCTCTAATACGAGCAAGGGCTGGCGTGTCAGATGTTGATACCACTACAACAGACTTCTTTAATCCATCTGCAAGGTCATTTTCAATGAACTCTCTTACTTCTCTTCCCCTTTCACCTATGAGTGCTATAACATTTATATCTGCTGAGGTATATCGGGCAATCATTCCAAGTAATACACTTTTTCCTACTCCGCTTCCTGCCATAATTCCAATCTTCTGTCCTTTACCACAGGTTATGAGCGCATTTATAGCTCTGATGCCAAGATCAAGAGGTTCTTTAATGATTTCTCTTTCAAGAGGATTTATCGCATCTTTATATATGGGAAAGGGTCTGCCTTTTAATGGACCTCCACCGTCTACTGGATTTCCGATGCCATCAATAACTCTTCC
The DNA here is from genome assembly GCA_025060625.1 of Thermodesulfovibrio sp. Taxonomy (GTDB): domain Bacteria; phylum Nitrospirota; class Thermodesulfovibrionia; order Thermodesulfovibrionales; family Thermodesulfovibrionaceae; genus Thermodesulfovibrio. The sequence goes on along the minus strand of JANXBR010000009.1, from coordinate 18,889 downwards.
AAGAATATCATTATTCAATGGAATGTAACTCTGTTTTCCCTTTAATGCTATAGGAGTTCCTGATTTAATGCCATATACTTCACCAAGAGGAGACAGTAAAATAGTACCATTTCTAAAACCAACAACTTCTGCTTCAATTGTTTTTTGGTCAGTAATTATTTCACAAATATCGCCAATACTTGCCTCTATTCCAACACTCTCAACAATAAGTCCTACAGCCTTTGTTACCTTTCCGTAAGGCTTGACTGTCTTTATTTTTTCTATGACTTCTTCAGCCTTCCTGAGAAAGGACTGAATTGAGCGCATTTTCTATCTCCTTAAATCTTTGCTCTATAGTTGATACAAGATGTTGAGATTGAGTCTCTATCCAGACACCTCCTTTTGATATATCTGGAGATGACTCTATATGAAGTTTTGTTGTGTCTATTTTAAATTCCTTTATTTTGTCTGATAGAAAATTATAATCCTCTGGATTAACTTTAAGAATAATCTTTTCTTCATGAATTGGAACTGCCTTGAGAGTCTCATTAATTATGGAGAGAACTACTTCTTTATCAAGATTAATTTTTGTAGCTACGACTTTCTCTGCTATGGTAAGAGAAAGTTTCAAAATTTGAGGAAGAAAAAGTTCAAGCTGCCTTTCTTTAAAAAGAGATAACTCATTTATTAATTCCTTAAAAGTTTGAGTTGTATTTAAAAGTTCTTTTTCTTTTTTTTGTATATCTTCCAAGCTCTTGTTAAATCCCTCTTCATAACCCTTTTTTAAACCCTCATTATAGCCCTCTTCATAGCCCTTTTTAAATCCCTCATTATAGCCCTTTTCTATGAATTCTCTTTTTAATTTTTCCTCTTCTATTTTAGGGGCTATTTTTTTATTTTCATCAAAGGATAGAAGAACATAGGGCTTGACATCCTCAGATAACAATATCTTCACCTCCTCTTTTGCCAACTACTATCTTACCTTCCTCTTCAAGCTTTCTTGCTACTCTTACAATGTTCATCTGTGCCTTTTCAACATCACTAACCCTAACAGGACCTTTTGCTTCCATCTCTTCTTTAAGTATCTCAACTGCCCTGCTTGACATGTTTTTAAATATTTTTTCTTTTAATTCATCTGATGCCATCTTAAGAGCAAGAGCAAGGTCATCTGTAGAGATTTCTTTAAGAATTGTCTGGATACCTCTGTCATCAACATGAAGAAGGTCTTCAAAGGTAAACATAAGTTTTCTAATCTCCTCAGCAAGAATGGGATCTTTTTCTTCAATATTTTTAAGAATTAATTCCTCACTCGTTCTGTCCATCTGATTAAGAATTTCAGCAACTGTCTTAACCCCACCGATTCTTCTTGATTGTGTATATGAACGAAGCTGACTCTGAAGCACATCTTCAAGTTCAGTCAAGATTGTAGGGGAAATTTGTTCAAGATTTGCTATTCTTTGCGAGATTTCAATCTTAAGCTGTTCAGGAAATCTGCTTAAAACTTCTGCTGCCTGTGTAGGTTCCAAATGAGCAAGTATAATTGCTATTGTTTGCGGATGTTCTCTCTGAAGCATGGTAGCTATGGCTGATGAATCAAGCCATCTAAGAATATCAAAGGCACTTGCTCCACTTTCTATTTTACTGATAAGTTTTGCTGCCTGTTCCTCTCCGAATGCCTTTGTAAGTATTGTTTTTATGTATTCTTCATCAATCATGACTGGTGAAGTTCCAATTTTTTCTGCAAACTCATTTAAGATTGCATCTGCCTCTTCTTTAGTAAGTTTTATTCTTGACATCATGGGAATAATTCGGGCGAGTTCTATTGGATCAAAATGTTTGAAGAGTTCTGTTGCTGCATCTTCACCAATCAAGGATAAAAAAGCAGCAACTTTTTCTACTCCCGAAAACTTCCTCATCGGTGATCTCCATTTTTTTATTCAGTTATCCATTCTCTAAGTATAGAGATAACTTTCTTAGGATTAGTTTTTGCAAATTGTCTTATTTCCTCTTTTATATCTCTCTCCTCTACTGCTGTTGGCACCGCTTCCTCAGATATTATAATCTCTTCCAGTTTACGTTTTTCCTCTTCAGGTCTTTTCAGAAGTTCAATAAGAGGTTTTAAAACAAAGAGAATTATGAGTAAAATTATAACAAGCGGTACGATATATTTTAAAGCAGTTGTTGCTAATGAAATATAATCAATGCCAGGTTTTTCTTCAGGGATGACTTCAAAGGGAATACTTTGAACTATCACCTGATCTCCCCTTTCTCTATTATAACCTATTGATGCCTGAACAAGCTCCTGATACTTTTTAATCTCCTCTTCACTTCTTGGAACATAAACTTTTTTTCCTTTTTCTTCTTTATATGTTCCATCCACCAGGACTGCAACAGATATTTTCTTTATCTGCCCAGTAGACTGCATAATTTTGCTTATGCTTTTGCTTACCTCATAGTTTATGTTTTCTTGTTGTTTTTGAGACTGGATGTTCTGCTGAGTAGTTGCTGTTTGCGGTTGTCCTGGTTGATTTGAGAGAACTCCAGGGATTCCTCCAGTTTGCGGAGCCATTGTCTTTTCCTGTAGTCGCTGTTCATTTCTTATTGCAATTGTATCGGGATCATACTTCTCTTCAATTTTTTCAACCTTTGAAAAATCAATCTCTGTTGAGACTCTTACTATTGCCTTGCCCTTACCTACTATGTTTTCAAGCATTGTCTGAATATTTTTTTCATAGTTTTTTTCAATGTTTCTTTTATATTCAATTTGGGTAGCCTCTGCAAGTTGTGTTGAATCCTTAGGGGATGAGAGGAGATTACCATACTGATCAACTATGGTCACATATTGTGGTGAAAGTCCTTCAACACTGCTTGAGACAAGATGAACTATGCTTGATACCTGTTCTCTTGAAAGAGCTCTACCTGGTTTGAGCTTTAAAACAACAGAAGCTGTTGGATGGTCTTCTTTTTCTGTAAAGATTGACTTTTCTGGAATGGCAATATGAATTCTTACATGATCAACCTCTTGTAGTTGCTTTATTGTTCTTTGAAGCTCTCCTTGTAAAGCTCTAATATAGTTTACACGCTGAGAAAACTCTGTAAGTCCAATCTGGCTTTTATCAAAAATCTCAAATCCCACACCTCCACCTGAAGGAATTCCTTGAGAAGCCAGTTCAAGTCTTAGTTCGTGGACATTCTGAGAAGGAACATATATAGCATTGTCCTTTACTTGATAGGGAATTTTCTTCTCTTTAAGCTTATTTATAACATTTCCAGCATCTTCAGCAGATAGGTTGCTATATAAAACCTGATAGTCCTGTTTTGGTAACCATAAAAGTAATGTTAAAAGTATGGCAAATACAATAAATACAACTCCAGCAAGAGCTAGTTTTTTATTAAGTGGTAGATTTTTGATTTTTTCTAATACTTCTTTTGCCCTATCAGTTATAGCCATTTTTCACTATACCTGCATACGTGATATTTCTTCATAAGCTGTTAATACTTTGTTTCTAACCTGAATGAGTGTTTGTAGTGTCATATCAGCCTTTTCCATAGCAAGAACTACTTGATGTATACTTAGTTCACCCTTTGAGAATGCTTCTATTGCCTTTTGAGCTTCCTGCTCTACCTCAGCAGCCTCTTTAATTGCATCTTTTAATGCCTTTTCAAAAGACTCTTTTTGAGAACCCTGAAGTTCTTTTATATCTGGTAAGCTTTTTCCTAAAAGTTCACTTATATTTTTTATTTCTGTCATTTTTTAATACCTCCTAAACTCTTAATATATCAATGGTTCTCATAAACATATCTTTATATGAGTTTATCATTGTAAGGTTAGCCTCATAGGCACGAGAAGCAGAGATGAGATTAATCATTTCTTCCATAGGATTCACATTTGGATATCTTACATAGCCTTTACTGTCTGCATCAGGATGGGATGGCTCATAGACAAGTCTAAAAGGTCTTTGATCTTCTATAATCCTATATACATCTACACCTTGGGAAATATGGTCATAAATGTATGTCATAAATATGACATCTTTTCTGCGATAGGGACCTCCCTCAGGAGTTCTTGTAGAGTTTATATTAGCAAGGTTTGAGGCAATGACATTAAGTCTTATTTTTTGAGCTTCAAGCCCTGTTGCTGAAACTTTAAGGGGTAAAAATATCTCTTTCATTATCTACCTCCTCCTCTTAATGCATCTTTTAACATACGAATTCTTGTTGAAAGAAGTTGTGTTGCACTGTTATACATAAGCATAGTTTCTGTTAGCTTTGTCATCTCTACTTCTACATTAACAGTATTTCCATCTCTGTTAGGCATAGTTGTTGGTGACTCAATAACTTTATATTCCCTATTATATTCCATATTCTGAGTTTCTAATGATTTTTTTAATTCTTCATGAAAATTTATATCTCTTGCTTTGTAGTTTGGAGTATCAGCATTAGCTATGTTTGAAGCGAGAATTTTTTGCCTATAGGCACAGATGTCCATTATCCTCTGAAGCAGGCTTATTGTTCTATCCATATAAATAACCCCTCAAAAAATTTAATTTCTATTTCTGAAAATATAAACAGCAAATATTATGCCATTAGACATCCTTAAGTCCATATTCGTTAATTTTGTTTCTTAATGTTCTTACACTTATACCGAGAATTCGGGCTGCCTTTGTTCTATTTCCATCTGTCTTTTTTAAGGCATCTATAATTAGCTGTCTCTCAGCATCTTTAAGTTTCCCAGCTTTTACAGTTTTTTCCTCTTCAAATAAATTCATCTCCTCTTCCTTTATTCTCAATATTCCATCCTGACTAAGCACAGCGGATCGGTAGATAAAATTCTCAAGTTCTCTAACATTGCCCTTCCAAGGTCTCTCAACTAAGTATTTTTTCATTTCCTCTGTAATTGTAAAATTTTTTGACATTTTATTAGAGAGCCTTCTAAGGAAAAACTCAGCCAATGGAATGATGTCTTCTTTTCTCTCCCTTAAAGGAGGAATTCTAATTGGAAAAACATTTATTCTATAAAAAAGATCTTCTCTAAAATTACCCTTTTTAACTTCCTCTGCAAGATCTCTATTGGTTGTAGCAATTATTCTTACATCTATTGGAATTGGCTTTGTTCCCCCAACTCTGTCTACTTCTTTTTCCTGAATTACTCTTAAAAGCTTTGCCTGAAGTCTGAATGCCATCTCACTTATCTCATCAAGAAGAATTGTTCCTTTATTGGCAAGTTCAAACTTACCGAGTTTTCTCTCAGTAGCTCCTGTAAATGCCCCTTTTTCATGACCAAAGAGTTCTGCTTCAAGTAGCGTCTCAGTAATAGCAGCACAGTTAATTGCTACAAAAGGATAATTCGCTCTATTGCTATGTCTGTGTATATACCTTGCAATAACTTCTTTTCCAACTCCGCTTTCTCCAGTAATAAGAACGGTAATATCAGTTTTTGCAACTTCTCTGACAATTTCAAGAATTCTTTTCATCTCTTTTGATTGAGCAATTACATCATGGTCATCAGGAACTAATCTTGAAACTAAAGCTTTAAGAGTATCCATAGAAAAGGGTTTCATAATATAGTCCACAGCACCGAGTTTCATAGCCCTTACTGCATCCTCAACATTTCCATAGCCTGTTATGACAATTACAGGGGTAAAAATACCTCTTTTTCTTATCTCTTCAAGAAGTTGCAAGCCATCCATTTTGGGCATCTTAACATCTGTAATAATAAGCGAAAAATCACTAAGATTTACACTTGATAGTAAATGGATAGGATCCCTGTAATAATGAGCATCAAAACCTAATCGGGACATGCTCTCTTTAAGAGCAAATCCCATATCTGGATCATCATCTATTATTAATACAGACCTCATCTTAATGGTAAGTATAATGCAAATTCTGTACCTTTATTGAGTTCACTTTTAACCTCAATCCTTCCGCCATGAGCCTTAACTATGCTATTTGTAATACTCAAACCGAGTCCAGTACCTCTGTCTTTTGTAGAAAAAAAAGGATCAAAAATTTTTTCAATTATCTCATCGTCAATACCTTGTCCATTGTCTTTAATTATAAGTTTTATAAAATCACCTTCCCTGTATGCATCAATGATAATTTTACCTCCATCTGGCATTGCCTGATAGGCATTAACAATGAGATTAATCAATGCCTGTCTTATGAGAGATGAGTCCAAAAATATTTCAATTTGTTTTTTTATTCTGTTTTGAACTTCTATGCCCACCCTACTAAATAGGTCTCTAAATTCCCCGATAATCTCATTAATCAAATCATCAAGGTAGACTAAGGTCTTTCTTGGATTTATACCTCTTGTAAAGCTAAGCATATTTTCAAGGGTATTTCTCAACATTCTTACTGAGCTTGATATTCTCCTTGCATAGTCTCCATAAATATTTTCTTTTAAATCCTCTGCTATGATATTGGCAAAAAGTTCAATGCTTCCAAGAGGATTTCTTATCTCATGCGCTATTTTCATTACAAGAGAACCCATAGCTGTGAGTCGGCGATTTCTCTCATTTTCTGTTTCAAGTTCCTTTATTCTCGTTATGTCCTTGCAGAGAAAAACATAACCAATTTTGTTTCCCTCAGAGTCAAGAACTTCTGATTGAGAAACTATAGCATAAAATGGTTTTTTTGAGTTTGCTGGATAGATTAGGTCTTCTTTAATGATAATCGGTATTTCCTTTTTACCTATGAGTTCCTCAGCCTTTATATTAAAAAGATTTTCACTGGCACGATTGATTAATCTAATGACACCATCACTGTCAAAAAAAACAACAGCTATATCAATGCTTTCAATTATGCTACTTAAAAGTCTTTTTTTCTGATCAACCTCCTCTGTGAGTTGTTTGATTCTTTCTTCAAGAACTCTGTAGTATTGAATCAAAGCTTCTGAGGCTGTATTAATCTTAAGTATTGCTTCACTTAATAATTCTTCATGTTTCATAGTTTTTCAAGAAATGCCTTTGCTGCTTCGGCTAACTCTCCTTTGGATTCTGCCACTTTTTCAAGATACTTTTTATCTTTTGCAAGCTTTCCATACTGATAGTATACCCACATTGTTGCATTATTGTCTTTTATCCCCATATCTATCGCCCTTTTGTAGTATTGAATAGCCTCTTTTATTTTATTGGATAAATAGAAATAGTCAGCTGCCTTTATTGTTGCCTCAACATTTCCTGCATTTGATGCTTCAAGCCAATACTGGATAGCTTTTTTCTTGTCTCCATCGGAATATTCAAGATCGCCGATCAATGTCAAGATTTCTGGTTCTTTGATTGATTTTGCTATCTTTCTCAAATGATTAAGGGCATTAGCTCTGTCTCCTTCTCTATAAAGAATCTGTGCATAGAGAGCTTTTGCCATTTCATTTTTTTCTTTAATTGGTTCTAAGAGTTTTTTTGCTTCACCTAATTTCCCTTCAATTATTAAAATTTTGGAGTAAGGAATCAAGGCTTCTGACTTTCGTGGACCTGTCTGAACTTTTCTTAATATGTTTTTAGCCTCATTGTATCTTCCCTGAGATATAAGAAATTGAACTGACTGTAAAAGTAAAGAAGAGTCTGATGACAAAAAGGGATATATTTTAACTATATAGAATATTGCCTTTTCAGTATTCTCATCCATAAGATTTTTTATAAACTCTTCAATTTTTTTAGTTTTTAGATTTTTATCCCTCAATCCAAAAAGAATTTTATATGCTTCGTCATAGTTTTTGTCTTTCATATAAATAGAATAAAGCTTGAGCCGTAGGTCATCTGTAGGCATATAAGTTAATATATCTTTACCAACTTTTAAGGCTTCGTTAGTTTTATTTTGAGCAAGATATACTTCAAAGAGCATCTTTTTAACCTTTATAATATCAGATAACTTTTTTGATCTATCTACTAATTTTTTCAGAATATTCTCTGCCTCTGATAGTTTGTTAGCTTTGATTAAGATTTCAGCTCTATCTATCTCATAAATACTCTTTCTTAGCCTTGGATTTCTATTAAACTCCTTTAAGGCTTCCTCAGCTTTACCTGTAATAGCAAGATACTTTATCCTCAATAAAGCAGTTTCTGGTTCATTAAAATCTTTTTTTTCAAGCTTCTGTAAGACGGACTCAACAAATTTTATTTCGCCATTATAAAGTGAAATCCAGCCAAGCCCTATATTTGCCTGTTTGTCAAAGGGAGGTTCAACCTTTTTAAGATATGATTGAGCCTCTTTCAGTCTTTCTGTCTTTAAGTAACTTAGTCCCATATATAGGTTTCCTTCATTAATTAGAGGCGAGTTTTTAAAATCTCTGAGAAGTCTTTTAAGTGGAATTGTAGCTTCATAGTAATTTCCAAGAAAATACTCCGATTTGGCAAGTCCTAAAAGTGCTCTGTCTGCCAGTTTTGGATCTTCAATATATCTTTTGAATAACTCTCTCGCATTAATGTAGTCTTCTATCTTTAAAAGTTCCTCTGCTTTTTTGAGATTTTCATCTGCATAGGTGAAGTTTGATATTATTAGTAATAATAAGATAAAAATTATCTCTTTAGTTCTGCTCTTCATTGTCTTTAATGTTGAGTCTTTTCATCTTTTCAATGAGAGTTGTTCTATTAATGTTTAAATATTTTGCTGCTCTACTTTTAATCCAATTATGGAGATTTAGTGCATGTAATATTAATTTTTTCTCATATTCTTTTAAAACCTCATTAAGATCTATACCTGAACTAAAAGGATTTAAATCATCTGGAATAAGCTCTCTTTGAAAGGAATTCTCTACAAATCTTATTCTATCTGGAATGTCTTTTAGATCAATAACACCATCTTCATTCAAAACATAAAATCTTTCAATCATATTTTCAAGCTCTCTTACATTACCTGGCCATGGATAGTTTAAAAAAACTTTAATTACTTCTGGTTTAATTTGAAGTGAATAGCCAAATTTTTTTGAGAACTTTTCAATAAAATAGTCACACAAAAGAGGAATATCTTCCTTCCTTTCCCTTAAGGGAGGTATTACCAAAGGAACAACATTCAGTCTCCAGAAAAGATCTTCTCTAAATCTTCCTTCTTTTACTTCATTCTCTAAGTTTTTATTTGTTGCTGCAATGATTCTTACGTTAACATGAATGGGACGTGTTCCACCTATCCTTTCAAAGGTCTTTTCTTGAATAACTCTTAATATTTTAACCTGAAGATGAAGAGGCATATCTCCAATCTCATCAAGAAAAATTGTGCCTTCACTGGCAATTTCAAATCTTCCAAGACGGGTGTTATGAGCTCCTGTAAATGCTCCCTTTTCATGACCAAAAAGTTCTGCTTCAAGAAGTTCAGAAGGGATTGCAGCACAATTTACAGGAACAAAAGGTTTTTCTGATCTTGAACTCTTTTTATGAATCATCTTCGCAACAAGTTCTTTACCTGTTCCGCTTTCACCCATTATTAAAGCAGTGGTATCAGTTTTTGAAAGTTTATCTATGAGAGTTAGAATTTTCTGAATTTGTGCAGATTGTCCGATAATTAAATTTTCATTCCTCATGTCATAAATATGACATATGGAAAATTAAAATTTCAATAAATTTTTTATTAAAAAAATTATCCACTTATTAAAGGAATAACATAGCAGAGTAAACCCTTATTGGTTAATAAATGATAAAATATAGTGAATATGAAGGGGTTTATTAAAATTTTGTTAATTTTACTCTTGATATATGTTGTTTATATCATTAGTTATCCTTTAATGGTAGATGTCTCCTCCTTGAGAAAGAAAAATCCCCAATTAACCTCAATGATGGAGTATAGAATTAAACAATGGGAAAAGGAGGGAAAGAAAATACATATAAAAAAAATATGGACTCCAGTTGATCGTATTTCTCCTTATCTTATTAAAGCAGTACTTATTGGCGAAGATGACAAATTTTATCAACACTCAGGTTTTGATATTGAGGCAATTAAGAAGGCAATTGAGAAGGATATAAAAGAGAAAAAACTAAAATACGGTGGTAGCACAATAACACAGCAGTTAGCAAAGAATCTCTATCTTAATCCATCAAAGAATCCTGTACGAAAAATACAGGAAGCAATAATCACATTGAGACTTGAGAAAACACTCTCCAAGAAAAGAATACTTGAAATATATCTTAATGTTGCTGAATGGGGAGAGGGAATTTTTGGTGCGGAGGCAGCCTCAAGGTATTACTTTGGAAAATCAGCATCAGAGCTTACTGCATTAGAGGCTGCAAAACTGGCAGCTTCATTGCCAAATCCAATAAAATATAGTCCTGTTGGAGACTCAAAATTTATTGAAAGACGAACAAATCTAATATATTTTATCATGCAAAAAAGAGGAATAATCAAAGAAGAATACACTAAACCCGAGGAAAAAGATTCCTCTCCAACCTTACAGGAAAAAGTGGAAGAGCAAGAAAAGCCTCTTAATGAGAAGGAAGAATCCGTCCAGCCTCAGATAAAATAGTTTTTATTTCCTCAAAAATTGGCGTTTTTAAAATTTGTTCATAGGAAAGGGGCAGTTTTCTTCTCCAGTTAGGATACTCAGTGATTGTTCCTGGAAGATTTGTTTGTTCTTCCAAAAGTAGTATATCTTCAGCATATAAAAGAAGGTATTTGGCCTTTGTATTTGCAAGAAATTTTATTATTCCAGTGAGAATTTTTTCAACTAATACTTCTCCTTCAAGTAAACCTTCCTGTTTTAATAGAGCAATTATTTTTTCTTTATCCTCTTTTCTCTCTAATAATGCTCTTTCAAACTGATTTTGATTAAAAATTGAAAAAGCTTTTCTTAGTTCTATGTCCCTTCCATACCAAAATCCCTTAAGTGTTGGTAGATCATGGGTTGTTATACTACATAGAGCATCCTCAGGATAAATGTTGCCAGGTTTATACCCATAAGAGTTTTTTTCAAAGTAAAATACCTTCCAGGAGCAAATTTTTCTTTTAATGAGTTCCTCCTTCATCCATTCCTCTGCTGTTCCCAAATCCTCTCCAATAACTCCAGTATTATTTATATTACTTTCAAGACAGATTATGCCAAGCAAGTCTTTCCAAGGATACTTTACATAGGCACCTTCACAGGGAGTGGCGCTTTCAGGTATCCAGAAGGCTCTAAAAAGCCCGAGAGCATGATCAATTCTAAGTAATTTTGTCCTCATATTTGACCTTAAAATTTTTACAAAGGGAATGTAAGCGTTTTCTCTTAATTTGAAAGGAATAATAGCAGGAAAACCCCATTTTTGTCCATTGGGATTAAAATCATCAGGGGGTGCACCATACTCTGCAGAAAAGGCATAAATTTCTTGATTAATCCATGCATCAAAACTTGATTTGGTTGAGCCAAAGCCAAGATCAAGTAAGACTGGATATTTGCTTATTTCTTCTAACTCCTCATGAATAAGCCATTGAAGATACTCATAAAAGATTACATCTTTATTATTTTTCGAGTAAATCTTAGAGAGAAATTCCCTATTAGGTTTTTTAAATTTTTCTTCCCAATTTTGCCAGTTTTTCCCATATTTTTCTCTTAAAAAACAAAAAACTGCAAAATATTTTAAGTCCTCTCTCATGGCAGGACATAGTTTATTTTTATAATCAATGAATCTCTTGCTGTTGTCTTCTTCATTTATATAGGCTTTATAGAATTTATCAAACTCTCTTTTTAGGGCTTCTATTTTTTCTTTCCAGACATTGGCGTAATCAAAGAATTCTTCATTTTTCTCCTCTACAGCAGTTTTTGATATATAAAGGGGAGTGTTAAACTGCCTTGATATTGCAGAGTAGGGGCTTATGCCATAAAAGTCTTCAGGCTCATTCATATGGAGAGGATTTATACTTATAAAGCCTCCAAGAGAATTAATAGATCTGGCAAATTCTTTAAGAAGAGAAAAATCTCCCTCTTTTTTATCTCCTCTTAAACTCCAGAGATTCAGATGCAAACCCCAGGTTTTATTCTTAAAAGGTGTAAAACAACTATCAGGTACAACTATTAGTATGCTTTTATGAATTGATTTTTCAAGAAATATACTTATGATGTAGTAACCGATGGGAATTAAAGGAACTGGAATAATGTATTTAAAATATATTCCATCATCAAAAACCCTTTTTTGTTCTTGAATTAGTGTATCAAAGGCAATGGATAAAATGAGGGATTCACATTGATTACCCAGATCTTTTAATGGTGACAGTTCAATATGGCAGTTCTTAAGATTTTCCCTTGCATAGATTTCTATTGAACCACCCTGTTTAATCACATAGACAGGTTCTAAAAAGCTTTTCCATGATTTATTTTCAAAATAATCAATCCAGTAAATGAGACTTTCTTGCTCAGGATTAATTCCCATAGCAGAAATAATTTTGATTTTTGTTTCATAGGATATCTCAATACGTTGTCCTTTATAGTTGTAATAGTATGGAATTATTCCAACTAATTCGGAAACTTTATCTATCAGCTGGTTCAGGTTCTTCAAGATAGATTTCTCCTGAGTCATAGTCATAGACAAAGAGTTCTGCGTATCTTCCCCAATCTATTGCTGTTTTAAGCTGATTCCATGACTCATCGGGTGTAAAGTGGTGCTTTAGGACATCAATAAAAAATTCTTCAGATACTCTATGTTTTGATATGGTTGAAAGGACTTGCATAATTTGTCTGATGAGTTGAACGTTCTGTATAACTACTTCTCTAAATATCTCCTTTTTCTGCAGAGTGTCAGCTTCAGCCCATTTTTTTCCTTTTTCAGTTAAGATAAAATCACCTTCTTTGATCTCACCAAAACCAAGAATTACCGATGCTTCAATAAGAGGAAATATATCATCAACTTCCATGCTTAGTTCAGAACTAAGAGCATAAATATCAACTTTTCCTCCTTTATCATGGACAAGCTCAACTAATCCGGCAATTGCACCAACCTTTGCATGAGGAAGAAACTGGTATCTCTCTGCAACAAGATAGCGAGTAATTTCCTCTGAAGGTTTAACAAGTATTGTATAGATTTTATCAAGCATAAACTTAAAGTCTCTGGAGTTCTTATCTCTTGGATGGGGAAGATCGATTTTTATTTCAGCCTTTATTTTACCGGGATTATAGCTCATTATTACAGCCCTTGATGCCATGCTAACTGCTTCTTCTATGTTATGGCTTACAAGAACAATCGCCTTCGCAGACATTTTACCAGAATGCCAAAGATCAAGAATGTCACTTCTAAGGTTATCAGCAGTAAGAATATCAAGAGTAGAAAAGGGTTCATCCATTAGTAACAATTCAGGTTCCACAACAAGAGCTCTTGCTATGCCTACTCTTTGCCTCATACCACCACTTAGCTCTCTGGGATAGGCATCTTCAAAACCATCAAGTCCAACAAGGTCTATGACCTTTAGAGCTCTCTCATTTATCTCTTCTTCGGTTAAGCCAGAACCAATAAGCCCAATCTTTACATTTTCAAGAACTGTATACCAAGGAAAAAGAGCAAAACTTTGAAACACTACAGCAATTTTCGGGTCTGCCTTTTCAAGTGGTATACCTTTAAAAAGCACTTCCCCTTTTGATGGTTTTATTAAGCCTGCCATGATTCTTAAAAGAGTTGATTTTCCAGCGCCTGATTGACCTAATATGGCAAAGAAATCTCCACTGTAAATTTTTAAGTTTATGTCTTCAAGTACTGGCAACTCTTTATTTTTACCAACCTGAAAGGTTTTGCAAACACCTTTTACTTCATATATAATTTCTCTTTCCATATTTTTAATCCTTTAATCCAAGATAAATTTTGTTTTTGCTATTATAAAAAGCCTTTTCCATAATAAACGATTTATCGCTACAACCAGAAATGACATAGTTAATGTTGATAGTAATAGTATACCAAACTTTCCCTCAGCACTTGATGAACTTATCAATGCTCCTAATCCCTTTGTGGAGATTATATCTCCTCCAAAGGATACATATTCGCATACTATTGTAGAGTTCCAAGCACCACCATATGCTGTTATTAATCCTGTAATTAAATATGGAAAGATGCAAGGCATTATCAGAGTTTTCCATTTTTTAAAACCTCTTACTCCGTAAGCCTTTGATATTTCTATGAGATCCTTGGGTATTGCCGAAGCTCCTGCGATGATATTGAAAAGCAGATACCACTGTACACCAAGAAGCATGAGGAATATTGCTCCTATGTCTAACCCTCCTCCTGCACGTATGATAAACAAGACAATAACCGGAAAAACAGCTGTTGCAGGAATACTTGCTATAATCTGAATTAAACCTTGAAGAAGTTTTGCTGCACGAGCATTCATTCCTATGAAAACTCCGACAGGAAGAGTCCAAGCAAGAGCAATTAACACAGCTGCCGAAGTTCTAAGTAGAGAGAAGAATGCAGAAGATATTATAGTCCATATATCATACCAAGTTACCCCTGAGGCTATATTGAATGCTTTTATTAGAAGCCATACTAAGATTAAGACAAAACTTATTGATATTAAAACTCCTAAGAATCTACTTATCGATTTGACAATTTTATTTTCAACTTTAATTAATTTTCTGTAACTGAGCTTTTCAATTGAAGATATGATATTGTTAAATAATTTTGTAATTTTTTTAAAAAAAATAGAAGTTGTAAGAATGTTAAGTACAATAGACTCTCTTTCATCCTCCCTTTGAACTGTATCCATTCTAAATTTCTGTGACCAAACTACAAGAGGTCTCCATATGAAAATATCAATCACTGTTATTAGAAATACCATTGTTCCGAGTCCGTAAAAAATATGTTCTATGCTTCCAACATTGGCAGCTGTTTGAATATAAGAACCAAGTCCAGGCAAACGAAAGTCTTTACCTTCTAAGATAAACATTTCGCAAGCCATAAGGAAAAACCATCCTCCTGCCACAGACATAATACTGTTCCAAATTAGTCCTATCGCACTAAAAGGCAAGTCAAGTTTTAAAAATTTTGAAAATTTATTAAATTTATATAGTCTTACAACTTCGTGCATTTCCTTTGGTATTGTATTTACAGAATGATAAAAACTATAGGTCATATTCCAAACCTGTCCAGTAAAAATCAATATAATACATGCGATTTCAATCCCGATCCTTTTGCCTGGAAAAAGGGCAATCATTGCAAGAACAACGCCTGGAAGAAAGGAAAGCACAGGAATTGATTGAAGAATATCAAGAATAGGAATCATAATTTTCTCATGAATTTTGCTTCTTGATGCCGTATATCCATACCAGATGGAAAAAATAAAAGATAGTATGTATGCAAAGAAAATTCTTGCAAGAGACTGGGCAGAATATTCTGGTATTTTTGCTGGATTTAGATCTATTTCAATGGTTCTATCATAATCACCGCTCCATTGAGAGGCGATATAAACTATTAGAGATAAAACCCCGGCAATAAGCAGAAACACTACCAGGTCAATTGCTCTAATTCTAAAGGTTTCAGCAGGAATAGAGATAGGTATTTTCATCACTTCTCCTATAAAAGGAAATCTTAAAATTATAAAACAATTGATAAATAAATACCATCTATTAGAAAAATTTTCTAAAAATTTGACATACTTTAGTAGATACAAAGCTATGCAGATTTAGAGAATTGACATATAGTAAACAAAAAAATTAATATTGTTTAAGAAACAAAAAAAGTCAAAGGAGCTTTAAAATGTTTGAGAAGTTTACAGAAAAAGGTCGTAAAATAATTCTCTATGCCAGAGAAGAAGCAGAAAAAAGAAATAGTGAATTTCTTGATACAGAACATTTGCTTCTTGCAATTTTAAGAGAAGAAGAATCAATTCCTATAGCTATACTTAAAAAGCTTGGTATCAATCCAGAAAATGTAAGATATGAGCTTGAAAAAAGAATAACAACAGAGGCTAATCTTCTAACTTATGGAGAGATACCTTTCTCTCCAAGAGCAAAAAAAGTTCTTGAAAATGCTATTGAAGAGGCAAGACTTTTGGGACATCCCTACATAGGAAGTGAGCATTTATTCCTTGGTTTAATCAAAGAGGAAGAAGGGATAGCAGGCAAAGTTTTAAGAAACCTTGGAGTTAATCTTCTTGCTGTAAGACAGTTGACCATTAATTTCTCTATAAGACCTCATTTTCAAGGTCCGTCTCAGAGAGAAAAAAGGAAAACAAACACTCCAGCTCTTGATGAATTTGGAAGAGACCTAAACTTACTCGCTCTTGAAGGAAAACTTGATCCTGTAATTGGAAGAGAAGAGGAGATAGAGAGAGTTATTCAGATTCTTGGAAGAAGAATAAAAAATAATCCAGTCATAATTGGTGAACCAGGAGTAGGTAAAACAGCAATTGTGGAAGGACTTGCCCAGAAAATTATTGAAGGCGATGTTCCAGACATTTTAGTCGGCAAAAGGATTATTGCTCTTGATTTAGGAGCTTTGATTGCAGGAACAAAGTATAGAGGGCAGTTTGAAGAGAGACTTAAAGCAATAATAAGAGAAGCAACACAGGCAGAAAATATTATTTTATTCATAGATGAACTTCATACAATAATTGGAGCTGGCGCAGCAGAAGGCTCAGTTGATGCATCAAACATGTTAAAACCTGCCTTAGCACGCGGAGAAATGCAATGCATTGGTGCTACTACTCCTCAGGAATATAGAAAATATATAGAAAAAGATGGAGCACTTGAGAGAAGATTTCAACCAGTATATATTCAACCAACAACAGTTGAGACAACAATAGAAATACTTCGTGGAATAAGAGAAAAATACGAATCCCATCACAAGGTAAAAATTACCGATGAAGCTATAGAAGCTGCTGTTAAACTTTCTGATAGATATATAACTGATAGATACTTGCCTGATAAGGCAATAGATGTGATAGACGAAACTGCATCAAGAATTAAGCTTAGAAAGTCTGTAATGCCTGATGAGTTGAAATCTCTTGAGTTTGAACTTGCCAGAATCGCAAAAGAAAAGTCCTTATATATAAAACTTCATGATTTGACTTCAGCACAGAAAGCAAAATATGAGGAAGATAAACTAAGAAGGATATATGAAGCAAACTATAAAAAGTGGAAAGACTCAATGTATAAAGAAGTTCCTCTTGTTACAGCCGATGATGTATCTTATACTGTTTCCAAGATGACTGGAATACCACTTTATAAATTGGAGCAAACAGAATCTGAAAAACTTCTCCATATGGAAGAAATTTTACATCAGAGGATTGTTGGACAGGATGAAGCAATAAAGAGTGTCTGTAGAGCAATAAGACGTTCTCGGGCAGGATTAAAAACAAAAAACAGACCAATAGGTTCTTTCTTCTTCCTCGGACCTACAGGAGTTGGAAAGACAGAACTTGCGAAGGTTCTTGCAGAGTTTATGTTCAATGACGAAAATGCCTTAATTAAGTTTGATATGTCAGAGTATATGGAAAGGTTTAATGTATCTAAGCTAATTGGAGCACCCCCAGGTTATGTAGGCTATGAAGAGGGTGGACAACTTACAGAGAAAATTCGTAAAAGGCCTTACTCTGTTGTTCTATTTGACGAGATTGAAAAAGCTCATCCAGATGTCTTTAATCTGCTTTTACAAATTCTTGATGAAGGTGTTCTTACAGATAGTTTTGGCAGAAAAGTAGATTTTAAAAATACTATTATAATAATGACCTCAAACATTGGAGCAAGACTTATTGAAAAATCTACACCTCTTGGTTTTCGTAAAGCTGACTCTTTAGATGTATACACAAAAATTAAAGAGAATGTCTTTGATGAACTAAAAAAGACATTTAATCCTGAATTTCTAAATAGAGTTGATGATATTGTGGTATTTCATCCACTTGAAGAGTCTCACTTACTTGCTATTATTGATCTTTTAATTGCTGAAACAAATAAAAAGCTCTCTGAGTATGGATTTGTAATTAGTGTATCAGATGAGGTAAAACAATGGATTCTTAAGAAGTATTATCAGCCTGCTTATGGTGCAAGACCAATGAGAAGAGCAATTGCCAAAGAAATAGAAGATCCTCTTTCAGAGGAGATTCTTAAGGGCAGTTTTAAGAGTGCTAACTTTATAAAAGTTGAGTTAAACAACAATAATATAGAGTTTAGAGAAGTTAAGGAAGAAATAACAGCTTCTGTGAATTAGGGTGATTTATGAAAAAAAATGTATTTTTGATTTTATTTATTCTACTTGCTTTAATTATTACAGGAAGTATCCTTGTAAAAAAGAATAGGCTGCAGATTAATGAAAATGCAAGAATTGGACTTCCAGCTCCGGATTTTCAACTTAAAGATATTAATGGAAAAAAATGGAGGCTTGAGGATTTAAAGGGTAAAATTGTTATTCTCAACTTCTGGGCATCATGGTGTAATGATTGTAAGGAGGAAAAAAACTCAATGCAAGCTTATTTAAATAAAAATGGAAACCCGGATGATCTGATATTTCTTACTGTTTTATATAAGGACAATCCTATGGTAGTTAGTGATATGATAAAAAAAGGCGGTTATACTTTTCCTGTGCTGATTGATGACGGAGTTGTTTCCTCTATCTATGGTATAAAGGGAGTTCCAGAAACTTTTTTAATAGATAAAAAGGGGATTTTAAGGCATAAGATTTTAGGACCTATACAATGGGATAATCCCCATATAGTTCCCCATCTAAGACAAGTACTTACCTAATGGGTAAGCCAAGTAAACCAAAGAGAGTCTTACTGTTTATTGCTACACTCTTTCATAATAAAGAGGCATACTATAGTTCTATGAAAATTCTTGAAGAAAAATTTGGAGAAATACTTTTAGAGTCTTCTCCATCATATTGGAATTATTCCGACTACTATACTCCAGAACTTGGAAGTCCTATATGGAGAAGATTTATATTTTTCAGAAATCTTATTTCTGAAGGTGATATTGCTCAAATAAAGATTCAAACAAATGAGATTGAGCAAGCTCTTTCTAATAATGGAAAGC
>JANXBR010000099.1 GCA_025060625.1 Thermodesulfovibrio sp. | reverse complement strand
GTAATCACAGAGATGCTTCCTGAGATAAAGTTTAACAAAGAAAGAATGAGAGAGGCTTGCCAGAGTGGTTACATAACTGCTACAGACCTTGCAGAGTATCTTGTAAAAAAAGGAATTCCTTTCAGACAAGCCCATGAAATAACAGGTAAGATTGTGCTTTACTGTATAGAAAAGGAAAAAACTCTCACTGAATTGAGTATCAAAGAGTTTAAGAGGTTTTCAGATAAAATTGAAAAAGATGTTTACACTATACTCAATCCAGAGGGTTCAATTGAGGCAAAAGCCTCCTACGGAAGCACTGCAAAAAGGAGTGTAAAGGAACAGATAAAGTTGTTAAGGAAGAGTTTGAAGGAATGAGGATATGGGATAAGATTAATGAAAAGTATTACCGGTGTTCGCTCATGAGATATCTTTGGACAGTTCTAAAGTCGTTTCGCTACAGTTGCAAAACTCAACCTTTCAGGTTTCAAACAGTTGCAACTGTTTTACGCTACACTTCCTTAAGAACTGTTACCCAAAGATATCTAAAATCGCTCACACCAGTATTTACTTATTTTTTTATTTTATGCTTTCTCCTTTCAGGCTGTGGAAGGAAGATGGATCCAACCCTTGAAGACTATCTTCAACCTGAGACTGTGCAAAATTTAAATCTAACAGCAACACATGATAAAATCTTGATCACATGGAGCTATCCTGAAAAGGCAAAGACAAAAATAGAAAGTTTCATGCTTGAAAGAGAAAATAATGGAGAGAAGAAAGTTCTTGGTTATTATGATAAAAACACAACATCACTGGAAGATAAAGATTTTCAATTTGAAAAAACTTACAAATATCGCATTTTTGCTATACGTCCTAAGGGAATTTATAGCAGACCAACTGAGGCTATGATTAAACCTCAAAAACTACCTGAAATAGAAAAAATTCAATATAAGATAACACCTCAAGGAGTAATGCTTTTATGGGATACTCAAAATGCATTAAACTACAACCTTTATAGAGTAAATCCAAGAGGTGACAGAGTAAAAATAGGCTCAACTGATAAAAACAATTTCTCAGATGAGCTCCTTCATCCAACCATACTTGCCTTCACAACTCCATCTAAACCTGAATTAAGCTATGTTATAACAACTTATATTATTGCTGAATCAACATTTATGGAAAGTAAGGGAACTCATATAACTATTCCTCTTGATTCCTTTATTCCATCAAAACCCCAAGAGGTTTTCTGGTCAATCAATGAACAGGGAGTCTATATTTCTTGGAAAGAAGTTTCGGAACGATGGAGCAAAGGATATAAAATATACAGAAAAATAGCAGGTGAAAAAGAATTTAAACCAATTGGTGAAACTATGATTCCTTTATTCTTTGATGCCGATTATAATATCAGTAACATTAAAGGCATTATTTATTATAAAATTACAACAATAGGTCCTCTAAGGGAAAGTGAAGAAGTAGAAATAAGGGTGGAGGTGCATTTTGGATAGAATTCTTCTTGGTCATGGAAGTGGTGGTAAATTAATGCATGAACTTATAAAAAAATACATTGCACCTGTTTTTGAACTTCCATCCCTTATGGATTCAGCAATAGTAACACTTAATCATTCAGGAAAAGTAGCAATAACAACCGATTCTTATACAGTATCTCCCATATTTTTCCCAGGTGGCGATATTGGGGATCTTGCTATTAACGGAACTGTAAATGATTTAGCTGTGGTAGGTGCTATACCTCTTTATCTTACTGTTGGTTTTATTCTTGAGGAGGGCTTTCCTATCTCTGATTTTGAAAGGATTCTTAGTAGTATTTCTTCTTCTTCAAAAAAAGCTGGAGTAAAGATAGTTGCAGGAGATACAAAAGTTGTTGATAAAGGTAAGGGAGATGGTATTTTTATAAATACATCGGGGATCGGAATTGTTCCTGAAGGAATTGAACTGTCTCCTTTAAGGATAGAGGTGGGCGATAAAGTTATAATAAGTGGCTCTATTGGAAACCATGGCATTGCTGTAATGAGTGAGAGAAATGGTTTTACCTTTGAACCACCTGTTTTAAGTGATACAAGAGCTTTAAATGGATTAATTGGAGACATAATGAAAGAGTTTGGACAGTTCATAAAAGTAATGAGAGATCCAACACGTGGTGGAGTGGCTACAACTCTTAAAGAACTCTCATTGGAGTCAGGGAAAGATATTTTGATATATGAAAATACTATCCCTCTTCATGACACAGTAAAAGGTGCCTGTGAACTTCTTGGGCTTGACCCTCTTTATGTGGCAAATGAGGGAATTTTTATTGCTATTGTTAAGGCAGAAATGGCTGAAAAAATACTCCAAAAGATTAAATCTCATCCCTTTGGAAAGGAATCTGCTATAATTGGAGATGTGATAGAGGGCAGAGGAAGAGTTTTGCTTAAAACCTCCATCGGAGGCACAAGGATAGTTGACATGCTTCCAGGAGAACAACTTCCAAGAATTTGTTAAAGGAGTTTAGTCATGAAAAAATTTTGTTTTTTATTATTTTTTATATTAACTTTTCAGTCTTTAGCCTTTAGCTCTTACGCAGAAAACAAATTTTTTGTTGACAAAGTAATAGCAGTGGTAAACAAAGACGTAATAACATGGAGTGAACTTTACAAATATATGGAGTTTACTGCAAAGGATGAAATTAAGGCATTAAATCCAGATGAAAAATTTAACTACTTCAAAGCTCATAAGGAGGAGTTTCTTGAAAGACTGATTGATACAAAACTTCAGATTGAAGAAGCTGAAAAATATGGAATTTCTGTTACCGATGCGGAGATAGAGGGAGCAATAAATGAAATAAAGAAGAAATATGCTCTTACAGATCAAGCTTTTCAGGAGACCCTTAAAAAAGAAGGTATGAGCATTAATGATTATAAGAAAATGCTTAAAGAACAGATAATAATTGGAAGGGCATTAAATTCATTAGTAAAGAGCAAAATTATCATAACCGATGCAGAGATAAATAATTATATTTCAACTCATCCAGAACTTTCATGTGATGATGATGGATACTATGTAAGTCAGATATTTTTGAAAATAAGAGAAAATCAAGAAGAATTAAAAACAAAAATAAATGAAGTTTTGAAAAGACTCATTCAAGGTGAATCTTTCAGTAAAGTCGCCTCTCAGATGAGTGAGGATACAACAGCAAAAACAGGAGGAGCAATTGGACTTCTTAAAAAGAAAGAAATTGCCTCTGAACTATCAAATCTTTTTTCAAAAATGAGTATAGGACAAGTAAGTGAACCTATGATGACTGAGCATGGTATTTTTATCTTCCGGCTTGATGGAGTTTGTTTCAAAAAAGGCTCTGACCAGCTAATAAACTATGTAAGAAATCTTTTAGAAGATGAGAAATTTAAAAAAGACTATAAGCTCTGGATAAGGGGGCTTCGCCAGAGAGCTTATATTGAAATTATGGATTAAAAATGCTTGAAAGATTACAAAAAATACTATCTGACTATGGGATTGCCTCAAGAAGACATGCTGAGGAATTGATAAAAGAAGGACGGGTAACAGTAAACGGACAGATTGCAGTAATAGGACAAAAGGCAGATCCAGAGAAAGACTACATAAAAGTTGATGGAAAGCTTCTTATTAAGCCTGAACCAAAAGTCTATTATGCCTTTTATAAGCCAAGAAAAGTAATCACTTCTATCGTTGATCCGCAAGGAAGACCGACAATAAAAGATTTTATAAAGGGAATCCGATTCAGAGTTTATCCTGTAGGAAGACTTGATTTTGACTCTGAAGGTTTACTTCTTCTTACCAATGATGGAGATTTGGCCTACAGAGTTATGCATCCTAGCTCTCAAATAGAAAAAACTTATCTGGTAAAGATAGATGGACTAATTGAGCCTGAGACAATTGAAAAATTAAGAAAAGGCATAAAAATTGAAGGTAAACTTGCCATACCTGTAAGTGTTCAACTTGTAAGAAGACTTAAAGCTAACTCATGGATAAAGATAACACTTCATGAAGGAAGAAAACGTCAGATTCGTAAAATGCTTGAGCGGGTTGGTCATCCGGTGATAAGACTTATAAGAATTGCTATAGATGGGATTAAATTAGGTGAACTAAAACCTGGCCAATTAAGACCTCTTACAAAAGAAGAGATAGAAAAACTAAAAAAGAGAGTAAATTTATAGCTCAACCTCAAAGATAAAATCCATCTCTACTGGAGCATCAAGAGGCAGACTACATACTCCTACAGCTACTCTGCAGTGTTTACCCTTCTGTCCAAATATCTTTATCATAA
>JANXBR010000098.1 GCA_025060625.1 Thermodesulfovibrio sp. | reverse complement strand
TCTGCGAGTTCCTCAACTTTCTTTTCGGTTCTTTTCTGAGCTTCTGCGAGTTCCTTCTGAGCTATTGCGAGTTCTTTTACTATTGCTTTGAGTTCATTGAAATCGTTAATTTTAACATTCTCATAAAAAAGACTTAAAACCTCCTCAACCACATTAGCTTGTTCTTTTGGAAAAACTCTTCTAATTTTATCTTTTAGATCTGTTACAACCATATAAAAATTTTATAAAATTTCATAATTTCAATACAATTTTTTTTGAATGCTTTCTGTGATAATAGATACATAATCCAAAGAGATTTAAATGAATTTCTGGTTCAAGGAAAGCAACATTTCCAAAAAGTTTTTTAAAAATATTTTTCCAATTAAGCCATTTCCTTTAGAGCTAAACTCTAAAAGCAGGCTAACATATATTTGACATTTTAATATAGTAAGCACATCGCAATATCTACCTTATTGATTTTTTGAGACATTTATTTTTAAATTAATTAAAAATAAATTAATTAAAAAGTTTTGGAGGCAAAATGAAGAGTTTATATTTATTGTTAGTCTTTTTGTTTTTCAGTTTATGTTCGTGCAGTATAACAACTAATCCATGTTCAAATATAAATGAAAAGGAGCTAAAAGAAACTTTAAAAGTAGATTTTGACAGTATAGTTGAAAAGAATGAGATTAAAGGTATTAATCTTTGTCAGATTGTAATTCAACGAAGTGGTGGATTTAATATTTTTTATGCCTATCCCGATGGAAAGACTTTTGTATTTGGAGATATATATCAAAATGGCATATTTTTAAGCAAAGCAACATTGGAAAAACTTCATGAGAAAGTTTTCAAGAATTTTCAGGCAGAAATTGATAAAGCAGTTGTTTTTTCTTATAAACCAGAAGGTGCCAATAAATATGTTTATATGATTACTGATCCAGATTGTCCATTTTGCGAGAAAGCAAAGGGAGAAGTGAAAAAATGGGCAGATTTAAGAAAAGTTGAAGTAAAGGTTATTCTCTTTCCTCTTGAGAGTCTTCATCCTCAGGCAAAAGATAAAGCCATAAGAGCAGTCTGTTCTGGAATGAAATATGATGAATATTTGAACTCAAAATGGACAGGACAGCTATGCAGTGATGGAGCTAAAAAAATACAAGATACAATTGCTTTGATGAAAAAGATTAATATAAATGGAACACCTTCCTTTATCTCTTTTAATGGTAAACGGATAGTAGGTTTTTCTCCTGAAGGACTTGATAGTATTACAAACTGAATGCCTTTTCTTTTAAAAACTCATAAAAAAGTTTATATATATATGGTAAGCTTCGCATTGTATGAGTAGCTATATAAAAAATTCTATTCATTTTGTAATTTTTTATTCTTACTATTTTTAATTTTTTGTATTCCAGTTCATCTTTAATTGAATGGATTGAAAGTATGGAAATTCCCATTCCATTTTTTATTGCCTCTTTTACAGCATCTGTGCTGCTTAATGTGCAGACTATATTGAGTTTTTCTATGTCTATTCCCATTTCTTTAAGCCATTTTTCCATTTCTTTTCTTGTTCCAGAGCCTTCTTCTCTTGTTATAAAGGGATATTTCAAAATTTCTTCAGGTTCTATATAGGATTCTTCAATGAAATTAGGACTGACAATTACAAGTTCATCATTCATAAATGGATGATAAAAGATTTTTGATTTACCAAGCTTTGTTCCTACAACTCCAAGTAAAATATCTCCAGAAATAAGATTTTCAATAACTGATTTTGAATCGGAAATTTCTATTTGGATCAATATTTCTGGATAGTTATTTTTAAAAGATGAAATCAGTCTGGGTAAAATATATGTCCCTGGAATACTGCTTGCTGCAATATGTAGATTTCCCGATGGTGTAGATTTTATTTTTTGTAGAATATCTTTTAACCCTTCTACCTTATCTACTACTTCCTGTGCATTTTCATAGAGTATTTCTGCTTCTTTGGTAGGAATTATAATTTTACCAAACCTATCAAAAAGCTTACAGTTTAATTCTTCTTCAAGAGTTTTAATATGTTCACTTATTGTAGGCTGGGTTAGAAAAAGTTCCTTGGCAGCTTTTGAAAAACTTTTATGTTTAAATACAGAAATAAAGATTCTTAGATGATGAATATCCATAGAAAATATCATAGCAGAAACTACAAAAAATTTGACAGATTTTATTTTTTTTGATATTCTTTTTTTTAAATGAAAAAAATAATATTTTTCTTAATTTTTATATTAATCTTAACTT
The DNA here is from genome assembly GCA_025060625.1 of Thermodesulfovibrio sp. Lineage (GTDB taxonomy): Bacteria > Nitrospirota > Thermodesulfovibrionia > Thermodesulfovibrionales > Thermodesulfovibrionaceae > Thermodesulfovibrio. The sequence goes on along the minus strand of JANXBR010000098.1, from coordinate 2,145 downwards.
CTCATGTTTATGCTTTTGATAAAAAAGGATTTTCTCCAACTGCTCCATTTTCGGTGATATCCACTTTTTCTGCAGAATCTCCAAGACAAAATCAAGTGGCAATTGACTTTAGCTTTGAACTTGCAAGCGACCCTGATATAAAAAGAACGAATTTGAATATCTCCTATGGATTAACTAATAAGGTAGAAATTTTAGCTAACCTTCCCTACAATCTCTCCTATAATAACTCCATAAATAGCAATGGTCCAGAAGATATTAATTTTGGATTTAAACACAGGATAATTGATGAAACAACCTATCTACCAGCATTTGCCTATATGCTCTATGTTTCCGGTCCTTTAGGAGATGATGAATTTACAACAGAGGGAGGATTTGGTGGAGGTTTCATTGTTACAAAGAAAGTAGGACCTGTAAAGGCTCATGGAAATCTAATTTATTTTAAACCAAGTAAAGAGGGACTTAAGCAGATATGGAATTTAAATCTTGGCTCAGAACTTAGAGTGAGCTATAATTCCTCAGTTCTTTTTGAAATAATGGGCAGAAAATCAATTGATAAGAATAAAATAGATCTAATTGAATGGCGATTGGGTTATAGAGTTAGGGTGACAGATTTTTCTTATACTACCGTCAGTACAGGTTTTGATATAAGAAATAATAGTCCAGATTTTAGATTTATTTTTGGAATAAGTTTGGTTTTACCTGGAGAGAAACCTTATTTTAAAAGAATTGTAAAAGATACTGATTAATGTTATAATGATTTCATGTTTGACTTGGGATTGCAGGAACTTATAGTGATATTTGTGGTTGCTCTTTTACTATTCGGTCCTAAAAAACTTCCCGAATTAGCCTATGCGCTTGGAAAAACAATGAATGAAATAAAAAGGGCTTTTCAAGGAGCTAAAGCCGAGATGGAGAAGGAAATAAATGAAGTTAAAGATACGGTTGAAGACGTTAAAAAGGATTTAAAGGACCCTTTAAAACTCAAAGAAGAGCTTTTCAAAGATATGCCTCAACTTTCAGACCTTAGAATAGACAAACACATTGAAAATGTTGCCAGAAAAGAGATTGAGAAAAAGGAGTAATAATGAATGGACCAACAGAAAATGTCTTTAATAGAACACCTTTCAGAACTCAGAAAAAGAATTTTAATATGTCTCGTGGCTTTATTTATAGCCTTTATAATTACATTTACTTCTTCAGAGTATATTTTTAAACTTTTACTTTTTCCTCTTAATTATACGCCTCAATTCTCATTAAAGGAAGGATTGGTTTTTGTTTTTGACCAGAAACTTCAAAACACAAAACTTGTATTCTTAGGTCCTGCTGAGGCATTCTGGATGAATATGAAGATTGCTCTTGTAACAGGATTTATTCTTACAATTCCTGTAATTTTCTATCAACTCTGGATGTTTGTCTCGCCAGGACTTTATCCAAATGAAAAGAAATATGTATTACCCTTTGTTTTAACTGCTACAGCTCTTTTTTTAGCTGGTGTTACTTTCTGTTATCTTATAGTTCTTCCCTTTGCTATGGATTTTTTACTTAACTACAAAGTTGGAGATTTTTTGATGCCTATGCTTTCAGTTGGACTCTACATAGATTTCTTATTAAAGTTTCTTCTTGCCTTTGGATTAGTTTTTGAATTGCCAATTTTGATCGTAGTTGCAACAAGAATGGGGCTTATAACTCCTCAAACATTAAAAAAATATAGAAGACTTGCTATAGTTCTTGCTTTTGTAGTTGCAGCAATTATAACACCCACTCCAGATGCATTCAATCAGACGCTTATGGCAGTTCCCATGATTATACTTTATGAAGTTGGAATATGGGTTTCTATACTACTAAATAAAAAAGGAAAAACCAATGGAGGGCAGAAGTAAGTCACTGTTAGCCATTGCTTCTGATATTGCAGAAGGATTTATTACAGTAAATCCTTTATTTTTAAAGAAATTTTCAGCAAAAGACCTTAAAGAACTTCACGAGACATTAATAAAAAAACAAAGACAGATAAGATCAGAGCCTTTTCCATTTAATGAGCCTTTACTTATAAGAAAGAGAAATATTAAACTTCAAAGAATTCATCAGGCTATTGTGGTTGTTAAAAACTTTATGGAAGGAAAGATATGAAGATTGCTTTAACAGGTT
>JANXBR010000097.1 GCA_025060625.1 Thermodesulfovibrio sp. | reverse complement strand
CGGAAATTAATAAAAGATTTAAGCTCTAAAACTCAATTTCTTATAATCACCCATAACAAACTAATGATGGAATGTGCTGATTACATATATGGTATTACAATGCAGGAAGAGGGTGTTTCAACAGTTATCTCGCTGGGACTTAAAGAAGCAGAGGTTTATGCATGAAAGATTGGAATCTAATTCAAGGTATAGATATATCTGATGTAAAGGAAGACCTTATATGTTATAGCTATGATGCCTCCTATGCTCAAGGAGTAATTCCAGAGCTTGTTGCCTGGCCTAAAAATAGTGATGAAGTTTCAAGAATTGTAAAATGGGCTACAAATAAAGGTTTGAAAATAGTTCCAAGAGGAGCTGGCACAGGAATGTCCGGTGGAGCTGTTGCTGTTAATTCAAGAACTATAGTAATAAGCCTTGAAAGAATGACAGAAGTTATTGATATAAATACTAAAAACTTTACAACCACTGTACAACCAGGTGTTATAAATGGAGAACTCCAAAAAGAACTTTTAATTTATGGGCTTTTTTATCCTCCTGATCCAGCATCTATGGAGTACTGCACAATTGGTGGAAATGTGGCAACAAATGCTGGAGGTCCAAGAGCCATAAAATACGGTGTTACACGAAATTATGTTATGGAACTTGAAGTTGTGCTTTCAAATGGCTCTATTGTTAACCTCGGAGGCAAAACTTTTAAAAGAGTTGTAGGCTACGAGCTAAAAGAACTTTTTATTGGTTCAGAAGGAACTCTTGGAATAATCTCAAAAATAACTTTGAGAGTTTTGCCTGAACCGGAGGAAGTGATTACTCTTCTTATAAGCTTTAAAGACCTTGAGAATGCAGGAAATTGCATTCCCAAAATTATAGGCTCTGGAATTATTCCCAGAACTCTTGAGTTTCTTGATAAAACATGCCTTCAGATAATAGAAGAAAATAAAGAATTAGGATTAAACTTAGATATTGATGCCTTACTTCTTGTTGAGCTTGATGGAGAGATTACATCAATAAAAAGACAGGCAGAAAAGATTGTAGATATTGCAAGAAAATTTAAAGGTGAAACTCAAATTGCAACAGATTACTACTCAAGGGAAAATCTATGGCAGGCAAGAAGAAGCATCTCACCATGTATTTTAAAAATGAAAGACAAAGAAAAGATTAATGTTGATATAGCTGTTCCAATAGACAAACTTGCAAATGCATTAACTAAATTGAAAGAGCTTTCATTAAGTTCAGGAATTCCAATAATATCCTTCGGACATGCTGGAGATGGAAATATACATGTAAATATTCTTGTTAATAAAGAAGATGAAGAGCAAAGAAAAAAAGGATTTGATTTGTTAAAAAGAGTTTTTGAACTTACAGTTTCTCTTGAAGGAGTTATATCAGGAGAACATGGTATAGGAATTACAAAAAAACCATACATTGATATTCAGCTTTCACAAAAAAGTATTGATTTAATGAGAGCTATAAAAAAAGTTTTTGATCCTAAGGAAGTTATGAATCCTGGAAAGATTTTTTAAATATTCTCTCAAGTATTCCATCAAGCTCATCAAGGGAGTTATAAAAGATCTCAAGTTTGCCACTTTTACCCTTATGAATAATTTTAACTTTTGCCCCAAGCTCGCTTGTAAGTTTATCTTCAAGATCTGCTATCTCTGGAATTTTATCTTTCCTTTTCTTAAGAGTAGATTTAGATAATTTTTTTACAACTTCTTCAGTTTGTCTTACAGAAAGGCCTTTTTTTATAATAGTTTGAGCAATCTCCTTTTGTTTATTGCTATCTTCAATTGACAATAATGCCTTTGCATGTCCCATCGTTAGTAAGCCATCTTTAAGCCAAAGCTTAATATCTTCAGGAAGTTTAAGGATTCTTAAGTAATTTGCTATTGTTGCTCGGTCTTTTCCAACTCTTTGAGAGAGTTCTTCCTGTGTAATATTGAACTCCTTAATTAGTCTTTCAAAGGCAGAGGCTGTTTCAACAGGATCAAGATCTTCTCTCTGAATATTTTCAATAAGTGCAATCTCAACAGCCTCCAAAGGTGAAACATCCTTTATTATTGCAGGAATTTTTTCAACTCCAGCAAGCTTTGCAGCTCTCCATCTTCTTTCACCAGCAATTATTCTAAAAGTGCCATCTCCCACTCGTGAAAGAACAATTGGCTGAATAATTCCTTTTTCTTTAATGGATTGAGCAAGCTCTTTAAGAGCTTTTTCATCAAAGTCTGTTCTTGGCTGAGCTACACCAGGAAGTATTCTTTCTATCTCTACTTCAATTAATGAGCTTTCTTTTTCTGTCTTTTCAACTTTTGGTATTAAAGCATCTAATCCCTTACCGAGTGCTTTCTTCACTTAAAAACTCCATTGCAAAACTTAAATAACTTTGTGAACCTTTTGATCTCATATCATAGAAAACAGCGGGCTTTCCATGACTTGGAGCCTCTGCCAGTGTAACATTTCTTGGTATTACTGTATTATAAACTTTTTTGCCAAAAAATTTTCTTACCTCTTCAGCAACTTGCCTTGAAAGAGTATTTCTTCCATCAAACATTGTAAGAATAATTCCTTGAATTTTAAGATTAGGATTTAGTTTAGCTCTTACAAGTTCTACTGTTCTCATAAGTAATCCTAATCCCTCAAGGGCATAGTATTCGCACTGAACAGGAATTATAAGAGAGTCTGCACAAACCAAGCAGTTAAGTGTAAGAAGTCCAAGTGAAGGTGGTGCATCAACTATTATAAAATCAAAGTTTGAAACTAATTTAGAAAGCATATTTTTTAGGATAAACTCTCTATTTTCTCTTTGAACAATCTCTACTTCAACTCCAACAAGATCAATTGTAGATGGAATAATCCATAGATTTTCATAGGCTGTTTGAATGAATGCTTTCTCAGGCGATAAAGAGTTCATATAAAGATCATAAAGGCTTAAATTAAGCTCATCTCTTGATACTCCAACTCCTGTTGTCAGATTTCCTTGAGGGTCTGAGTCTACTAAAAGAACCTTTTTACCTTCTATACTAAGGCAGGCACCTAAGTTTAAAGCTGTTGTGGTCTTTCCTACACCCCCTTTCTGATTTGCTATTGCAATTATTTTACCCATTTTCTATTTTAACATTTGACCTGCTTCTTTCATGAAATCAATCCAGATTGGAAGTGCTGCTCTTGCTCCTGCTTCTTTTGGTCCAATTGGCTTGTGATTATCCCTTCCAACCCAAACTCCTACAACAAGAGAATCATCAAATCCAACAAACCAGGCATCAGAAAAATCATTCGTTGTTCCTGTTTTACCATATACTTCTCTTCCAATTTCCTTTGCTTTTTGAGCTGTTCCTGAAAGAACTACCTCTCTAAGGAACTCTCTCATTTGTTCAACAATTTCTTCAGGTAATATCTGTTCAGTCTCGGGCTTATTTTCTTCAATTATAACACCGTTATGGTCAGTAATCTTTTCATAAAAAATTGGCTTAATTCTTTTGCCTGTAGCAAAAACAGAATAGGCTACTGTAAGCTCTATTGGTCTAACATCAGATGCTCCAAGAGCAGTTGATAGATAGGGATGTATTTTTGACGTAAGACCACACTGTTTGGCAAACTCAACAACATTTTTAATTCCTACTTGAGAGGCAAGTCTTACAGTGGCTGCATTTAAGGAAAGAGCAATTGCCTTGCGAAGAGAAACCTCTCCATGATACTCGTTATTATAGTTTTTTGGACTCCAGCTTTTGCCTTGAGTTGAACCTGGAAAAGAAACTGGAGCATCAAGAATAGTATCATCACTACTCCAACCTTCCATAAGTGCAACTGCATAGACAAATGGTTTAAAGGCACTTCCTGGTTGACGCAATGAGAAAACACGATTGTATTGTGTTTCCCAAAAATCATTTCCTCCTACTAAAGCTTTAACATGTCCTGTTTTTAGATCAATAGCAATCAATGAAGCTTGAACCTGCGGTTTAACTCTTTTATGAACCTCTACTAAACCTTTTCTTACAGCTTCTTCAGCCTTCTTTTGAAGATTATAATCAATTGTTGAGTAAATCCTAAGACCATCTTTATAAAGTTTCTCTCCATATTTTGCTTCAAGCTCCTGTCTTAGTGTTTCAACAAAATAGGGAGCTTCAAACTTTCTCCAGTGAGGATGCTCTGGCAAAGGCTCTTTTATTGCTTCCTCGTATTGTTCTTTAGTTATAAATCCCTCTTGAAGCATTTTCTGTAAAATAATGTTTCTTCTTTTTAAAGATATGTCAGGTCTTTTAAAGGGATTATAAGCTGAAGGTGCCTTTGGAAGTGATGCAAGCAAGGCAATCTGAGCATAAGTTAGCTCTTTATAGGATTTACCAAAATATGTCTCTGATGCAGCTGCTATACCGTATGCTCTATTTCCAAAATATGCCTGATTGAGATATAAACCCAAAATTTCATCTTTCGTGTATCTTCTTTCTATCTGAATTGATAGAATAGCTTCCTTTATTTTTCTCGTTATACTTTTTTCTGGCTTTAAAAATAACATCTTTGCAAGT
>JANXBR010000096.1 GCA_025060625.1 Thermodesulfovibrio sp. | reverse complement strand
TTTCCATTTCCACACTCTTTCAAGAAAAGCTGTTCTTCCAAGTTGATATCTATTAATACCTTCTTGAAGTAATTGTCTTTCCACAACATTCTGAGTAGCAATTCCAGCATGGTCTGTTCCAGGAACCCATAAAGCTGCATATCCAAGCATTCTCTTCCATCTTATAAGAATATCCTGAAGCGTAGCATTTAGAGCATGTCCCATGTGAAGAGTTCCTGTCACATTAGGAGGAGGAATTACTATGCAATATGACGGTTTTTTAGGGTCTGAGTCTGGTTTAAAAAATCCTTTTTCTTCCCAAAAACTGTAAAGTTTTTTTTCAATTTCCTGAGGTTGATATATTTCGCTGATTGATAACTCTCTCTTAAACATTCTTCTGCTCCATAACCTCCAGAATTTGTTTCAAAATACTATGCATCTCAGATCTAACTTCCTGCCTTATATAGGGCTTGAGTTTATCAATAATATCAGTTTCTTGTTCGTAAACATTCTCCTTTTCCTTTTTTGGTAAAAAATAGTTAATTTTCTCATAAAATTCCTCTCTGGTAAAAGGTCTAATTAGGAAGTCCACACCAAGGTTTTTAAATTTATCAAGATCAAAGGACGAGTAAAAATCCAGGATCAATAAAATGGGTAAAATTAGAGAATGACTCTCTCTTATTTTCTTACAAAAATTAAATAAATCAGTTTCTGTTTCATATCCAGTTATAAGTATCAACCTGGGATTGTATTTTTCCATGTTGGATAATGCTTGATCAAAGCTCTGGAAAAATATAACTGGAAACTTTTCTTTATCTAACCCATCCAGATAATCTAATAAAATGGGAGATTGCCCAACTGCGATAATTGTAAACATTTATTTCTCCCTTATTGTCTCTTCTAATTGTTTATTTTTCATTCTCTTTACAAGTTCTTGATATGAATTATTTCTTATAATCTTACTGAACTGAGAACGATAATTATTTACAAGACTCACTCCTTCTATAACTATATCATATACCTTCCAGTCTTTACCTGTAAAATATAATCTATAATCAATTGGAATCTCCTTTTTTTCTTTTGTTATAACCTTTGTTTTAACTTCAGCATATTTACCATCTTCAATTTTTTCATCAGTATAAATTACTTCTTCATCAGTGTATGATTCAATCTTTTCAATGTAAGACCTCTCAAGTAGGTCCTTGTATAGTGCAATAAACTCATTTTTTTCCTGAGGAGTTCTATCCTTCCAATAGACTCCTAAGGAACGCTTTGACATCTCCTCAAAGTCAAAAACCTTTTCTATCTCCTTTCTTAAAGCTGCCCTTCTCTGCTGAGTTTTATTTTTACCCTTATATTTAGGGTCTTTAAGAATATTTAATACTTTGTCAACAATATTTTTTATCTGTTCTTTTGGTGAAATTACTGCAAAAAGCTCACAGTTAGTAAAAAGGAAGATTAATAAAATTAAAATTAAATTTTTCATTTATTATACATCCATTTGTTCTTTATCTAATCCCGATGCTTGAATTAAGCTTGCAATAGCCATTTTTTGATTATATAATGCCTTTAAATAATTTATTCTTGTTGTTGCATAGGCAAGCACAGCATCAGCTAAATCCTTTGTTTCTCCAATTCCCATATCAAGATTTGCATCAGCAGCTACAAGCCATTTCTTTGCATTTTGATAAGCCTCTTCCATATCCTTAGCGCTCTTTGACGCTTCCTGAAGTTCTATATAAGCTTTCATGATCTGAACAGGAATGCCACTTTCTGCAAGCTTTTGCTTTTCAACTATTTTTTGGTATTCAATCTCAGCTTCTCTTATTTTACCCTTAGTTATTCCAAAATCTATATTAAGTTTCATTCCAAGCACAGCTGCAAACATGGAATCATTAAGAGGATCATGAATATAAGGATTGTGAATTCTGTCTCTGTTGGTTGCTCCTGCTAAAGCTCCCTTTATCAGTAAAAAAATCTGGGGATAGAGAGAACTTTTTTCAACTTCAACTAAGGACTGCTTAGCCTTAAGTCCCTCTTGTATCTGCACCATTTCTGGTCTTAAAACAAAAGCTTTTGCAATTAATTCATCTGGTTTCATGGGCAATTCCTCATATTTTAATGGTTCTGTGATTATCTCAAGTTTTTGATTCCTTGAGATAGCTGTCATAAATCTTATAGCTTCTACGATTATAGCCTCATTTTTGTCAATCTCATTTAGATTTCTTTTGACCTCTCCAAGATAAGTTTTAAGTTTATAAAGAGTAAGTTCATCAGATGTTGGAATATCTCTTTTTAAATCCTCTTCTGTTTTCTTAATTGCCTTTTCAAGCTCATCTTTAATCTCATTAGCAAGGCTTCTGAGGTCCCTTATTAGGGCAAGACTCCAGTAAAGTTCCTTAGTTTTTAAAATAATCTCTGAACGCTTCTTTTCAAGCTCTGCTTCTGAAACCTTTATTCCTCCCTCTGCAGCAGTTTTGTATCCTGAAATTTTTCCAAATGTATAAATTGGTTGTATTAGTTGCATTGTAATCATTCCAAAAACACCATCAATTGTCGTTGATTTTACATCGGTTCTTATTACTGGAGACAATGCCTCTTTTTCAGCTTTTGGAGAAGGACCACCTAAAGCCATTAACTCAATCTGTGGAAATATGGCGGATTGTGCCTGTGAAAGTTTAGCTTTGTATATCTCCACATTTTGTCTAAAATCACTAAGTTCTGGATGAAACTTAACAGCTCTTTCAATACATCCCTTGAGATCAAGTATTACCCTATCTTCTGCAAAACATACTGATGAAATAAGAACTAAAATAATAAAAATTAAAACTTTAAATTTTACCAAACACATACTTTGACAATACCTCCTCTATATCTATTGATGATTCTGTTTCTTTGATTTTACCATTCTGAGCGATATATTGATCAGATCCACCTGGAGTTATCTGAACATATTTTTCGCCAATCATGCCCTTTGTCCTAACTGAAGCAATTGAATCCTCGGGAAGTTTAACGGAGTTTATTATTCTTAACTCAACTACTGCATGATATTTATCATTAAGTGTTACTTTTTCCACAGAACCCACAGGAACTCCTGCTATCTCTACAACTGAGCCCTTTTTAATCCCTCCTACTTTGTCAAACTCTGCATACACAGTATAGTAACCTGTCTTAAACATATCAATCTTGCCAAGCCTGAAAGAAAGATATCCAAGTGAAAGTATTCCGATTAAGACAAATATTCCAACTGCTATTTCAAGATTTTCTCTTTTCATAATCTCCTCCATTTTCTATTCCCATTATAAAATTTTTTACGATAATATTGTCACTTTTCTGAATCTCCTCTGGAGTTCCTACCTCAACAATTCTTCCATCATAAAGCATTGCCACTTTGTCTGAGATCTCAAATATTTCAGGAATTTCATGACTTATTATTAAACCTGTAAAGCCATAATGTATCTGGGTGTCTTTTATAAGTTTATGGATTGAGCGAACAAGGATGGGATCAAGACCTGTTGTAGGTTCATCAAAAAGTAGTATCTTTGGATGAGCTATTAATGCTCTTGCAAGAGCCACTCTTTTTCGCATTCCTCCACTTAGTTCTGCAGGATACTTATATTCCATTCCATAAAGTCCTACATCACTTAAGGCTCTAATAACTCTTTCTTGAATCTCTTTTTTATTTAGTTTAGTTTTTTCTGCTAAAGGAAAAGCAACATTGTCATAAACAGTCATTGAATCAAAAAGCGCACCTCCTTGAAAAACAACTCCAATATCTGCCCTTATCTCATCAAGTTCTCTTCCTTTAAGCTTTGTTATATCCCTTCCCTTTATAAATATGCTCCCTCTGTCTGGTTTTAGTAATCCAATGATATGTTTAAGAAGAACAGATTTTCCACCACCACTTCTTCCAATTATAGCAGTAACTTCGCCTTCATTTATAACCAAGTTAACACCTTTTAAAACCTGTTGTTTTCCAAAGGATTTATAAAGCTCTTTTATCTCAATCATAGAAGAAATGCTCCGAGCATATAGTCCCAGACAAGAATAACAACTGAGGAAAGCACAACAGCATTAGTTGTTGCTCTACTTACACCTCTTGCACCATATCCTGAATTATATCCCATGAATGTACAAATCCATGTTACAAGAAGGCCAAAGCTTAATGACTTATAAAGCCCAATTTCTATGTCTTCCATGTCAACATAAAGCTCCATCTGAGAAAAATATGTTCCCTCGCTAAGACCAAGAGCATGGACAGAGACAAGATATCCGCCATAAATTCCTACAAGATCAAAGACTGCTGTAAGAAGTGGAAAAGCCACTATACCTGCAAGAATATTAGGCACAACTACATACTTAATTGGATTAACTGCCATTACAGTAAGAGCATCAATCTGTTCAGTAATTCGCATGATTCCAATTTCTGCTGTTACAGCAGAACCAGCCCTTCCAGTAACCATTAATGCACAAAGAACAGGACCAAGTTCTCTTATAAGAGAAAGTGCAACAACAGGACCAAGTAATGCCTCAGCACCAAATTTATTTAATGCATAGTATCCCTGAAGAGCCAAAACCATACCACTAAAAGC
>JANXBR010000095.1 GCA_025060625.1 Thermodesulfovibrio sp. | reverse complement strand
TAAAGAATGACTGCCCCTTTTGTCAATTATGAGGAAACAATATAGTTTCAGAGAGATTATTTTTGAGGAAAGGCGGAGGGTTTACTTTATTAGATACATATGTATAAAATAAAATCATGAAAATTTTAAAGACTAAGGAATCCATAAAAAGTCTTATCTCTGGAGAATACATAATCGGCTCTGAAAATACTGGCTCTCATGCTTGTTATATGATCTATGGAGTCATAAAACCAAAGGATAAACCAAGACTTATTAAACCAGGCAAGGGACATGAAGAGATAGTGCTGATACTAAAAGGTTTAGTAAAGGTTGAAGATAAGATTCTTGAGTCTGGGGACTCTTTTCATATTGTAGAGGAAGAGTCTTGCTTTATTGAGAATGTATCAGACACAGAAGTTGTATACCTTATCTCCGGTGGCCATTCTGCAAGAGGGCATCATAGTTAAAATAAAGTGTTAGACTACTTTTAATATGGCTTCATTAAGAGTCTTTACTTTTTTTGGAGCAGGAGTTTCATCTGGATACCCTAATCCAATGCAGGCAATGACTCTAAGATGGAATTTCAATAATACTTTTGACAAATTTCTCTCTTTCCATTTTTTCTGGTTTATAAATAGCTCCCCAGCAAGCTCCCAATCCGAGACTATGAGCCTCAAGTAAAAGTAGCATTAAGCAAGCTCCCATATCCTCAAGCCAGTGATTACTTTTTGATGGATCAACAAGAGCTACTATAACATAGGGCGCTTCTTCAAGAAATTTTGTAATGGATTGGGCTTTACTTAGCGATTTAATTTTATTCTGTATCCTTAACAATAATAAAATACCAAGGCTGGGAGTTTCTTGCAGAGGGTGCATAAAGTGCTGCTTCAATGCATCTTTTAATAATATCTTCTGGTGGTACCTCCTTCTTGTATTTCCTTATACTTCTACGATTTTTTATTATTTCAAAAATATCTTCCATAAAATTATTATAATTCATGTTATATGAATTGCTGAAAAGTTATGTTATAATTTCATAAAAACTTTAAAGGAGGAGGTCTAAAATGTTTAAAGGTTCAATGGTAGCAATTGTCACCCCCTTTAAAAAAGGAAAAATTGATGAGAAGGCTCTTGAAAAACTGATAGAATGGCATATAAAAGAAGGAACTCATGGAATTGTCCCATGTGGTACAACAGGCGAGGCATCAACCCTTGATTATGAAGAGCATTACAGGGTTATTGAGATTACTGTTAAGGTTGTTAATAAACGAATTCCTGTAATTGCTGGTACTGGTTCAAACTCTACCGATGAAGCGATAATGATAACCAAAAAAGCGGAAAAACTCGGTGCTGATGCGGCTTTAGTTGTAACACCCTACTATAATAAACCTACTCAGGAAGGGCTTTATCGCCACTATAAGGAGCTTGCTGACAAAACAGGTCTTCCCCTTGTTCTTTACAATGTTCCTGGAAGAACTTCAGTAAACTTATTGCCACAGACGGTTGCTCGTATTGCTGAACATCCAAGAGTTGTTGGGATTAAAGAGGCTACTGGAGATATGAAACAAGTTAGTGAAATCATAAGACTATGCGGAGACAAAATTACAGTTCTTAGTGGTGATGATTTTACAAATCTTACACTTCTTGCTCTTGGAGGTAAAGGTGCTATTTCTGTCACAGCAAATATATGTCCAAAGGAGATGGCAGAACTCTTTAATTCATGGGAAAGAGGAGATATTGAAAATGCAAGAAAGCTTCATTACCAACTTGAACCAATAAATAAAGCCATGTTCATTGAGACAAATCCCATCCCTGTTAAAACAGCTCTTGCTATGATGGGCAAAATTAAGGAAGAATTTAGACTTCCTTTATGTGAGATGTCTCAGTCAAATAAAGAAAAACTTGCTGAGGTTTTGAGAGAAGCTGGTTTAATTAAGTAAATTAAAATCCAGTAGAATTACATGATAGAGGAACTGATAATAAGGAATTTTGCTATTATTGACAACCTCAAAATTCCTCTAAGTAAAGGTTTTAATGTGCTTACTGGTGAGACAGGGGCAGGTAAGTCCATAATAGTTGATGCCCTAAGTGTTATATTAAAAGAAAAGGTACAGGCAATTGATTTTGTTAAACATGGAACAAAGGAAGCTCAAATTGAAGTTATAATAAATGAAAATGGAAAAAATAATTTCTCTGAAGATGAGGTTATCATTTTAAAGAAGATTCTGAGTATTCATGGTAAAACAAAGACATATATTAATGATTCTGCATTTACAGTGCATGAATTTTCCAGAATTGCTTCCAAAATCATAAATATTCATGGACAGCACGAACATACCCATTTACTTAAAAAAGAAAATCATATACTTTTCTATGATACTATTGCTAACATAAGAGAGAAGGTGGATAGATTTAATCAACTTTTTAACAGTATTCAGACTCTTAAAGAGGAACTGGAAGAATTAAAAAGTGATATTTTATCTAAAAAGCAGAAGATAGAACTTTTAAAGTATCAAATAGAAGAGATAAAAAATGCCAGTTTAAAGGAAGGAGAGGAGGAAGAACTCACCGAACAAAGAGAAATTCTTAAAAATGCTTTAAAACTAAAAGAATTGGCAGAGATCAGTTTTAGTCTTCTTTATGAGGACAAAGATTCAGTTCATAGTAGACTTGCAAAAATTTTAAATTTCCTTAAAGAACTGTTAAGATTTGATTCAAGAGCTGAAGAGATTAAAAACTTAATAGAATCAGCCTATACACAAAGTGAAGAAGCAGTTTATATTTTGAGAAAGCTAAAGGAAACATATGAATCAGATCCAATATCTTTGGAAAAAATTGAAGAAAGACTCGCACTGATCAATAAACTTAAGATGAAGTATGGTTCAACAATAAAGGAAATCATAGAATATTCACAGAAAGCTGAAAAAGAGCTTAATGATATTTCGGTCTCTGAGGAAATTTTGAAAACAAAAGAGGCTAAATTAGAAAAGCTATCAGAACAATTGACCTTTTACGCAAATGAGATCTCATTAAATAGGAAATCAAAGAAAGAGATAATTGAAAGAGAGATTATAAATGAACTAAAATTTCTTGGTTTTGTAAATCCTCAATTTGAAATAAGAATAATTGAAAAGGATATATCCTTGAATGGAAAGGATGACATTGAGTTTTACTTTTCCTCAAATCCAGGAGAACCTTCAAAACCTTTAAATAAAGTTGCCTCAGGAGGTGAACTATCAAGGCTCATGCTTGCTCTTAAATGCGTAGAGCTTAAATTTATCAAAGACCAAATAGAATCGTCAGAGCATTCAAAATCAATGACTTTGATATTTGATGAGATTGATGCAGGGATTGGAGGAACTGTAGCAGAGAATATTGGTAGAAGACTCAAAGAACTCTCAAGCTATTATCAAGTTTTATGTGTGACCCATCTTCCCCAAATAGCAGCGCAAGCACAACATCATTTAAAAGTTGAGAAGATTATAAGTGAAAATAAAACCTTAGTCAAAGTAGAAGTATTAGATGGAACAAAAAGAAAAGAAGAAATAGCCCGAATGCTTAGTGGACGCATTACAGAAAGTTCACTTGTTCATGCAGAGGAACTTCTTACAGATAGATAAAACTATTTTTATTCAGGAGGAATCATTAAATGGCTAAAAAGAGAATTGCTATAACTATGGGCGATCCAGCGGGAGTTGGTCCTGAAATAATTGTTAAAGCCTTTGCTCAGGAGGATATATATAAAATCTGTAATCCAATTGTAATAGGTGACAGAATAATTATTAATGAGATTATAAAAAAAATCGGTATTGATTTTGACCCTGACAACATTGAGATATTAAATCTAAATGAAATAAAAGACCCCAAAAAACTACAAAAGGGTGTTCCTTCTGAAGACTCTGGTAAAGCCAGTTTTGCTTATATTAGAAAAGCCTTAGAACTATATCGTCTCGGTATAATAAGTGCAGTTGTAACTTGTCCGATTTCAAAGATAGCACTAAAAATTGCAGGACTTCCATGGTATGGTCATACCGATATGCTTGCAGAACTGACAGAGACAGAAGATTATGCAATGGCATTTTATAGTGAAAATTTGAAAGTTATTCTTGTAACTATTCATGTTCCCTTAAAAGAAGTTCCCTTTTTGATAAAAAAGGAAAGAGTAATAAGAACAATTCTTTTTGCTAAAAAAGCCTGTGATATGCTTCATATTGAAAATCCTCGAATTGCAGTATGTGGACTAAATCCTCATGCAGGAGAAGAAGGGATTATAGGAAGAGAAGAGATTGAAGAGATTATTCCTGCTATAAAAGAAACTAAAGCATTAGGTATAAATGTATCAGGACCTTATCCTTCAGACTCTCTTTTTTGGCGTGCCTATAGAGGAGAGTTTGATATGGTTGTTGGAATGTATCACGATCAAGCACTTGCACCTTTTAAGCTTGTTGCCTTTGACAAAGGAGTAAACTTTACAGTAGGACTTCCCTTTGTGAGAACATCTCCTGACCATGGAACAGCTTATGATATAGCTTGGCAGGGAAAAGCTGATCCTACAAGCCTCCTTGAGGCTATTAAACTTGCTGTTAGGATGGAGGTTTAATGAAACTCTTTTCTCCCTTTGAGATTAA
>JANXBR010000094.1 GCA_025060625.1 Thermodesulfovibrio sp. | reverse complement strand
TTGGCATCAAGATGGCATGCTCCTTCTGTGTTTATCTGAACCACTGGAACTCCGAGTCGATCAATTCTTTCAGCATCATTAGTTCCAGTTATATCTCCTTCAATAACTCCCACTCTAACTTTGTCTTTTATTGCAGTGATTGTTTTCTCAAGAAGAGATGTTTTTCCCGCACCCGGTGAACTCATGAGATTTACTACATAAACTCCAGCCTCTTTAAACATTTTTCTATTTTCTTCAGCTATTCTGTCATTGGCATCAAGAATTTTTGTAGTTAGTTTAACTTTCATTTACTGACCTCCATTTCAGTAATATTAAGTTCTTTTCCAGATAATAAACTTACTGAAAAACTTCCACATCTTGGACATTCAAATATTAGATAGTTTTCATTGCTTTCAAAATCATTACCACAATCTTTACACACTCCCCGCACAGGAATTTCTTCAATTATCAAATTCGCTTCCTTAGCAGGAGTGTCTTCTTTTAAGATATTAAAAGCAAAAAGCAGGGCATCAGTCATAACACCTGTTGCCCTGCCAACTACAACTTTTATTGAATCTATTTTACTAAATCCATTTTTAAGACATTCCTGAGAGGCTATTCTAAGGAGTTCTGTAACAATAGATGCTTCGTGCATTAAGCTTCCTGCTCCTTTTCCTTAGAGACCTCCTTTTCATAAGCCTCCTTACCTGCTTCAACAGCTTTTGTGAGAGCGGCTTTTTTCTCTTCTAAGGTTTCTTTTGCTTTATCAAGGGTTGATGCAATTTTTTCCTTAGCTTCTTTTATATAACTTTCAGCTTTTTCTTTCACATCCTCTGCTGTTTCTTTAATTTTGGCTCTTGTGTCCTTTCCTGCCTGTGGAGCTAAAAGTAAAGCTAAACCCGCACCAACAATACCACCTAATAGGAATGAAATAAACACTGACTTTGCACCAAATCCTCTTTCTTCGTCCATTTTTTATTTACCTCCTTTCTTTATATTTTCTAAAAAAACATTTGCTGCAACAGTTACAGCTGTCTTTAAAGCACTGCTTTTAAGTGAAAGTGAATTTTTCACTTTTTCAACTATCAATACCAGTTCAGAGACAATGAAAGTTAATTTTTCAACATTCGTTGATAGTTCTCTTATTTTATAAGTTACTTCATTTACATCCTCAACCGATCCTCTTATTCCATGAATCACCTTCTCGGCTTCATTAATAGCAGGATCTAATTTTGTCTTTGTGGATTCAAGAAACTCTTTAAAGGCATTAATACCTCTTCTTAGCTCAATTGCTAAAACAATAAGGAAAATCAAAGCAGCTATTAAACTAAGTGTGGCAAGGAAATAACCAATGCTTAAGATAATTATCCAGGTCTCATTCATATAAGCCTCCTTTAAAAAAGGATAACATTTTAAATCTTATTGATGCAAACTAATTAGTTTCTTATGTGCATGGAATATTCTCTGAATTACAGTAATCCAGCTGAGAATTGTAAGGATTAACAAAGTCAGAAACAGAAAAGAACTTAAACATCCAAAGGCAAGAAAAATAATTCTTTCAGGTCTTTCTATTATTCCAACATTGCATGATATTCCCAATCCTTCAGATCTTGCTCTTACATAGGAAATTAAAAAGGAGGCTATCATACATAAAATCGTTATGACTACTCCAATATTATCATTAACATTAAAAAAGTGCCATGCTATTCCGAGAAAAATAAATCCATCTGCAATTCTGTCAAGAGTTGAATCTAAAAGTGCTCCAAATTTTGTTGTTCTTCCATTAACCCTTGCAACTATTCCATCTATTAAGTCAAATACCCCGCCTGTAAGAATAAGAATACCTCCTAAAAAGAGATTGAAGGGAATTACAAATCCTGACGATGAAGTGATAATCATTCCGATAAAAGTAATAATATTTGGATTTACGGGAAAGGTTTTTGCTAAAGGTGCAAGAGGTTTATCTAAAAAATGGCTAAACTTCTCACTGAGCAAGTTATCTTTCCCTCTTGCCTGCTATAAACTCCTCCACCATATTTCTTGCCACTTCATCTGGATACTGAACTTTTGGATGTTTCATAAAATAGGCTGAAGGTGAGATAAGTAATCCTCCTGTACCTCTATCAAGAGCTAATTTACAGCATCTTATAGCATCAATAACAACACCTGCACTATTTGGAGAGTCCTCAACTGAAAGTCTGAGTTCAAGATTAATTGGAACATTACCAAAAATTTCGCCCTCTATTCTTAAAAAACATACTTTGTTATCATTCATCCAAGGGATATAATCAGAAGGACCAATATGAACATGCTCAGCTGTTATATTATGAGAAATTTGGCTTGTTACCGCTTCTGTTTTAGAAATCTTTTTTGAAGCAAGTCTGCTCCTGTTTAGCATATTAAGAAAATCAGTATTTCCACCTACATTAAGCTGATAGGTGTTTGTTATTCTTACACCCCTGTCCATGCAAAGTTTTGTAAGAACTCTATGAACAATAGTGGCACCAATTTGGCTTTTTATATCATCACCTATTATTGGAATATTTCTTTCTTCAAATCTTTTTATCCATTCACTATTTGATGCTATAAAAACAGGAATGCAGTTAATAAATGCCACTTGGGCATCAAGGGCAGCCTGAGCATAAAAACGGGTTGCCTCTTCTGAGCCAACAGGAAGATAGCTAACCATTATTTCTGCACCAGTTTCTTTCAGGACTTTAACTACATCTACTGGCTTAGCATCAGATGGAATAAATCTTTTGTCTTCAGGATAGTCTTTCATGTGCTCTGCAACTCCATCAAGTATAGGACCCATAGAAACCTTAACAGGGTAATCAGGCAGATCAGGGAAAAATATCTTCGTGCAGTTTGGTTTTGCAAGCACTGCTTCTTTTAAAGGTTTATTTACTTTTCTTTTGTCTATATCAAAGGCAGCTACGACTTCTATATCTCCTGGAAGATATCCTCCAAGATTAAAATGCATTAAACCAGGAACCTGTCCTTCGGAGTTATACTTTTTATAATACTCAATTCCTTGAATGAGAGCACTTGCACAATTTCCCACGCCAACAATTGCAAGTTTAATTTTTCCCATCAACAACTCCTTATTTTTTATCTGAAAAAATGCTAAAACAAAATTTTATAAACTAATAAATGCCTTTATGTCAAGCATTTTGATTTATTTTTAGTCAAATCAAAGTCTTATAAAATTAAATTGAGCCAAAAGGACTATACACTTTTATCTAAATTTTAATGGCTTTTATAAAATGACTTTTTGAGTTTAGTAAAAGTTTTAGGATAGATTCTTCTTATTGATTAAATTTAGCTATTGATTTTACAATATTTTTTGAGCATGACCAACACTCAAATCTACATAACTAATTTTTTAAATTACATAAGAATCCAAAAAGGGGATTCTCCTCATACCTTTAGAGCTTATAAGAGAGACTTAGAAGAGTTCTTTGAGTTTGCTAAGGTTGAACCTGAAAAAGTTGAACCTGTGGTTATCAGAGGTTTTATTTCAGAACAAATATTAAAAGGAAAATCCAAAACAACAGTAGCAAGAAAAATTTCCACTCTCAGGTCTTTTTTTTCCTATCTTTATTCAGAAGGATTTATAAAAATCAATCCAGCAAGGGTCGTATCATCTGTAAAAATAAAAAGAAACATACCAAGATTTCTTACTATTGATGATGCTTTTAAACTTGTGGAAGCACCTTCTGAAGACAAATTTATTGCTCAGAGAGATAGAGCTATTCTTGAACTTTTTTATAGCTGTGGTATCAGAGTGAGTGAACTTTGCGAAGCAAATCTTGAAGATTTAGATCTGCGAGAGGGTTTAATAAAAGTAAAGGGTAAAGGAAAAAAGGAAAGATTTGTGCCAGTAGGACAGAAGGCAAAGGAGGCTCTAAAAAAATATCTTGCTATTAGACAACTAATAAGAATTAAAAAAAAGCCTTCCTTAGATGATACTCCTCTTTTTATAAACAATAGAGGACAAAGAATCTCTGATAGACAGGTAAGAAGGATTGTTGAAAAATATGCTAAAATTATCGGAATTTTTGAAAAAATAACTCCTCATACAATCAGACATACCTTTGCAAGTCACCTTCTTATGGAAGGTGCTGATTTAAGAGTTATTCAGGAATTACTTGGACATGCCAGTCTTTCAACAACTCAAATATATACTCATGTTGATTTAAAGCATTTATTAGATGTTTATGATAAAGCTCACCCACTTTCAAAGGAGGATAAATAGATGGTTTTTCATGGAACAACTGTCTTATGTGTTAGGAGAAACAACTCTGTCGTAATGGCATCTGATGGACAAGTTACCTTAGGAAATACAGTGCTTAAGCATAATGCAAAAAAGATAAGAAAACTTTACAATAGTCAGGTTCTTACAGGATTTGCTGGCTCTACAGCAGATGCTTTTACACTTTTTGAGAGATTTGAAGGAAAACTTGAAACTTATAAGGGAAATCTATTAAGAGCTGCAGTTGAACTTGCTAAGGACTGGAGAACAGACAAAATCCTAAGAAGACTTGAAGCTCTGCTTATTGTTGCAGACAAAGAGCATATATTAATAATCTCTGGAAATGGTGATGTAGTTGAGCCTGAAGACAATATTGCTGCAATAGGCTCTGGAGGTCCCTTT
>JANXBR010000093.1:308-4645 GCA_025060625.1 Thermodesulfovibrio sp. | reverse complement strand
AAGGTGGGTCTTAATATATTGAATATTAAATAAATAATTTTTAAATTTTAACTGTCAAAGTTAGGAAAGATTTGCAATGGTAGTCATTTAATAGGAGGAGGGCGTTAATAGCCCCTCCCTAAGTATTTATAAAGCTTCCTTTGAAGTTATTTGTATAACTTCTTTTATGTGTTTGTCTATAATTTCTGGCAAGAAGGGTATGTCAAGATTTAAGAAACCGCTTGTAATAAGACTTGTTGCTTCATCTTTTGACATTCCCCTTGACATCAAGTATTCAACCTGTTCCTCTGAAATTGGTCCAATAGAGGCTTCATGGGAAAGATCAGCTCTGTCTGCTCCATGGGATATAAGCTGTGGTATGGCATAAATGGAAGCATCATTGGAAAATATGATACCTCTACAGTCAAGCCTTCCCATACAGTAGTCTTTTGTCTTTGCTATAAGATCACCTCTTGAATATATAACACTTTTATGATCTGCTATGGTTCTTGCCAATGACTCTCCCTTTGTATCCTTTCCTTCAAAGATAATTTTAGAGCCAAGGTCAATATATGAATCTTTAAGTCCATAAATAACTGTATTAAATCTTGCAGATGCCCTATCTCCCTTAAGATATACTGTTGGAAAAGACTGTATTGACTTTACAGGTTTAAGAAGAGCATAGTTATTAACATATACTCCATCCTCTTCAACCACTACAGCTGTTCTTGGACGAACATAAAAGTTTTCTGCCCAGTTATGTATCATGGTAAAAAAGAGTTTACCTCCCTTTTTTACATAAAATTCAGAGATTCCAAGATGAATTCCCACAGCATCTGATTTTGAAAGGGTACACCCTGTAATTATATGTAATTCAGCCCCTTCTTCAACAATTACAATGTTATGTACGTTTTGACTTATATATCCTTCAGCAATCATCAAACATGTCTGTAGAGGATAATCAAGCTTCTGTCCAGGTAGAATTCTTATGAAATATCCATGTGTAGGATTAAGGGCTACTTGGGCAGTGTATTTGTCTGTGTCAGGCTGAACAATTCTCCAGAAATAATCCTCAAGCCAATCATAAGTTTCAACTGCTTCATTGGTGCTCATGAGTTCAACTTTTCCCTCATATAGCTTACTTAATTTTTTATAAACCACTGAATGATCCATCTGCACATAGGAGCCTGAACGTTCCTTTTCCTCTACATCTACACCAGCCATTAAAGCTGCTTCTTTGGCAAGCTCGGGTAGAAGTTCCAAACTTTCAATTTTTCCTCTCTCAATAAACTTCTGGAATTTATTTAGGTCTATGTCCTCACCATAGAGAGCTTTTTTGTCTATGGCTTTTTTTGCTCTTTCTTCAATTTGTTTAATATACTTTTTACTTACTGGCATGTGAAACACCTCCTGTATCCATTTTTCTTGATTTCAGATAGTATGTCTCGAGGATTACCTCTACACTGAAGCTTACCATTCAAAAGTATATAACCTTTGTCTGCATTTATATAATCAAGTATATAGCCAGTATGGGTAATTATTATGGCACTTTTTTTTGGGTCTTTTATTCTTTCTCCTCTTCCAAGAAGTTGATTGGTCATCTCGCCAATAAGCACAATATTTTCAAGGTCAACGCCAGATTCTGGCTCATCAATGAATACCAATTCAGGTTTTTGCATAAGAAGTTGAAGCAACTCTGCTCTTTTTACTTCACCACCAGAGAAGCCATCGTTTACGTTTCTGTCTAAATGAGTTGATAGATTGAGTTTTTCAGCATACTTCAAAATCTCTTCCTCTTTTCTGCCATTACCTATAATATTTAAAAGTTTTCTTAAGCTAACACCTCTTACAACAGGCGGTCTCTGAAAAGAAAGTCCCATGCCAAGCTTTGCTCTCTCTGATAGGTCCATATGTGTTACATCAATTCCTTTAAAGATTATCTTACCTTTTTCTATTTTGTATTTCGGGAAACCCATGAGTGTCATTATAAAGGTTGTCTTACCTGCTCCATTTGGTCCAAATAAAACAGCAATCTCTCCATAATCCATAGAGAAGTTAATATCTTCAAGAACTTTTCTTCCCTCTACAGATACATGGAGGTTTTTAACTTTTAACATCTCTGCCATTTTTATACCTCCTTCTTTTTTTAAGGTTTGTATCATTTTATTCCTCCTCCTTATATCTAATATTGCATCTCGGATCTGATTTTATATCCTCCTTGTAATGAATAAGGCTATGGGCAACACATCCACCTCTACATTCCTCTTTAAACTTGCATATCTTATTATGGCATATATTACTATTGCTTTTTTTGAAAATATCCAATTTTTTTGATGCTAAAATTTCTGAAAGGGAATTTTTAAATATGTTTCCAAGTCTATAATCCTCAAATCCAGCAAGAAGATAACAGGGATAAACAGAGCCATCTGGCATTATAGAAATTTTTTCACTACCTGCAGGACAGCGATAATCATTAGGTCCACCTATGAAACCTTTGCAGAATACAGGCTCAATATTAGGAAAAGAAATATTTAGTTCTTTTACCATTTCAATGAATTGATAAAATGGTATGGTCCTCTTAAGGTCTTTTTCTGTCAACGCATCCATGTAAATAAAATAATATTTAATTCCCAAATTTTTTGCAAATTCCATAATTCTAATTTCAGGGCTCTTGTCTTTAATTATTACGCTTTTTATCCATAATTTATAATCGCTTATTATTTCAAGCAAATCATTATCAGAGATATCATTAATTGAAACACCTACCTTCACTTTACTTTTTCCAAAATTTTTCAGTAAGGCTCTTATCTGTTTTTTTAATGTTCCGTTTGTGCTTATTGTTATCTCCAAGTCCTTTTTTAAGGCTTTTTCTATAAGTTTAGGGAATGGTTTATAGAGAAAGGGTTCACCACCTAAAATGTCCAAATTCTTTATTTTGTTTTCATTTAGGAAATTTATTAAATACTCAATTTTATCTTCAGGTAAGTCATCATAAAACAGGGCTTTGCTAAAACAGAAATCACAGTTTTTATTACATCTTAAAGTTGGGAAAAACTGAATATATTCAATCATTTTGTAAAAGTTCTTTTATAGCATCTCTTATCTCATCTATGACTGATTTATTTTTAAGTATTGCTCCGGGTTCATCATAACCTAAATAGGCAAGAGTTTTATGCTCTTTGACATCAATTGTTCTTAAAAATGCCTTTAGCGTTGCCTCTGCACAGGTTATGCCGATTTCTCCCTTTTTCATACCACCTACAAGCATTAATAGAGCTTTTCTTTTATTAGATGAAGACTTAGTTTTCTTCAAAACATATTTTTCATACCATAGGCATTGACACCTGTCAATGAGAAGTTTAAATTGAGCAGGAATTCCGAAAAAGAATATGGGTGAGGCAATAATGATTCTCTGAGAATCTTTCAATAGGGGATAAACTCTCTCCATATCATCCTGAATAATACAGTATCCTGTTTCCTTACAGCCATCGCAGGCAGTACATCCTGAGATATTTAATTGACAAGGATTTAGGATGTTTATTTCATGAAGATTTTTATCACAAAGTTTTAATGCTTCATTGAGAAGAATCTCTGAGTTTCCCTTTCTTGGTGAGCCTAATATGGCAAGAATTTTCATATTTTTAGGAAAGCTCCCTCCGTTAAGGAGGGAGCAGCAAATTTATTCAATCTTTTTATACATTTTCTTTGGAGAACCACAGACAGGACATTTATCTGGTGGTTCACCTTCTACAGTGTGTCCACATACTTGACAGACATAGTAATCTGTGTCTAATTTTTTATCAAGGTTTTCAAGAGCTTTTTTAAATAGCTCTGCATGAACTTTTTCAACTTCATTGGCATAATAAAAACTTCTCTGAGCTTGAGACTGCCCTTCTGCCTCAGCATCTTTAATCATTGGCGGATACATGCTTTCAAACTCATAGGTTTCTCCCTTTATCGCTGCCTCAAGGTTTTCTTTTGTAGTCTTTATTCCTCCAGCAGCTTTAAGATGATTCATTGCATGAACAGTCTCAGCATCTGCAGCAGCTTTAAATAATTTTGCAATTCCTGGATAACCTTCCTCTTCAGCTTTTTTAGCAAAGGCTAAGTATTTTCTGTTTGCCTGAGACTCTCCTGCAAAGGCTTCCATTAAATTTTTAAGTGTTTTTTCCATTTCTTCACCTCCATCTAAATTTTTGCATGATATTCTTTTAAAGCCTTTCCAAAGGCTACGCCAAACTCATAGCATTTTTCTAACTCCTCCTCTGAAGGTTTGTATAAAACCCTTATACCAGGCTCAAACAGTTCAAGTTTCATCGCCTTAGCATAATCATACATCTCTTTAACAGCTTCTCCTG
>JANXBR010000093.1:0-298 GCA_025060625.1 Thermodesulfovibrio sp. | reverse complement strand
AAGGCAGCAAAAAGTCTGTTTTTAGGTCTTAGTCCTTTAAGATAAGTAAGAAACTCAGCTACTGAAGGAAAAATAGTATTATTTAGAGTAGGTGAACCTATAATTAGTCCTCTATATTTCCATATCTCTTTAATGGCAACACTTTTTGGTGTAGCACGAAGTTTAATAATTTTAACTGGCACTCCTTCACTCTCTAATCCTTGAGCAATAGGCGTAACCATCTGCTCAGTGCTATGCCACATGGTATCATAGACAATGACTGCGCCAAGCCTTGCTTTTGCTTCAACCATGTCTGAAT
>JANXBR010000092.1 GCA_025060625.1 Thermodesulfovibrio sp. | reverse complement strand
ATCTTGTATAGAAAGAAACATCAAGAGACTCACACAGTTTTTTACAAAATTCAATTTCTTTTGGAATATCATCAGGTCTTAATCCATGATCAATATATGCTGCTGAAATTTTTAATTTGTATGAGGGTTTAAGCATTTTTAAGATGTAAAGAAGACAGACAGAGTCAGGTCCACCAGATAGCCCAACCAGAACATGATCTCCAAAGGAAAGCATATTATATTTTTCTATTGTGTTTTTTACCTTTTTAAGAATGTCCATTTGTTAATTTTAACAGATTTTTTTCTCTCTGAGTTTATTTCTCAATTCATAAAAAAAACGAAAGGATTTTCAATCATAAATGAGTTTACTAAAAAATAAGTGATAATTAAATTTATAAAAGTGTGCATCACAAGGATAAAGACATTTTAATACATTTTAATAATTTAGTATAGCATTTCCATCTTTAAGTAATCTAAATCATAGATGAAATCTCTCAGATATTGACTTAAAGGCATAGGATGTTTCATTGAGTTTTTTAATTACCGATATAACATTTTCTGATGAGCTTTTAACATGGTCCGATTTAGAGACTAAATTTTCAACTTCCAATGAAATATCTGAAGATGCTACATTCATCTGATCAATAGCGCTTGTAATTTCAGAGATATTTTCATTAAGTTGCGACATTTGATTTACTATGTTTTCCAAAGATAAAATGGCTTCATTGGATAGTTCAACTCCTTTATTTACCTTTTCAACGCTGTCATTTGTCTTAACCATAAAACTATCAATCTCTGTTTTGATTTCCTTTATTCTCTGCTCTATTTCAGCGGTAGAAAGACGAGTTTTTTCTGCCAACTTTCTTACTTCGTCAGATACTACTGCAAAACCACGTCCTTGCTCTCCTGCTCTGGCTGCCTCAATTGCAGCGTTTAGCGCAAGAAGATTGGTCTGCTCTGCAATGTCTCTAATAACATTTGATATATCCTCAATCTGTTTTGATTTTTCTCTGAGTCTTTCTACTGATATATGAAGCTCATTTATCACATTAGATATTAATTTAACTTCATTCATAGTTTTTTCAACAATATTTTTGCCACTATTTGATATTTTTAGTGTATTCTTTGCATAGTTTTCAATATCCACTGCATTAGATGCTACTACCTTGATGGTTTGACTTAATTCATTTGAGCTTGATGAAAGGTGATCTATCATTCTGTATTGTTCTGATATTACATTTATATTTTCCTTTGATAAAGCTATTATTTTATCGGATATATTGTTTAACATTGAAGAGGAGGATTTTAAATTAGATATGATTTCATATAAATTTTTTTTCATGTCTTCTAATTCTTCTATGATTGTAAAAATCTCATTTTTAATATTGTATTTTGCTTCCTTAGTCAAATCTCCTTTTGATAGAGAATCAGTAAGATAGAGAACCTGTTCTATTCCCTTATAAATATTTTTTATGGTTGGCAAAGTCAAAAATCCAAGTATTGTAATTGCGATTAGAGTTAAGATAATATTAATAATAATTGAATTTTTATAGACACTATTAAAAGATTCAACTCTGCTTTCAGAGAATTTTATTCCAAATGAAACAGTTTTATCAACAGCCTCTCTATGTTTTATATAGTTTGCATATAATGAATTAAATGCATTTTTTACATTATTCAGATCGTTATTTTTTATTGCCGGAAGAAATCTATTAAAATAGTCATCCCAGAATTTATCTGCATAGGTTTTCTGCTCACCAAGCAAGCTATTTTTCAAATTATTGTCAATTTTTGAAGTTTCCCAGTATTTTATCCTTGAATCATATTCTTTTTTTAATTGTTCCATTTTTTCAATATATTTTTGTTCTACTCCTGAATAATTCATTAATGAAACTATTAGAAAAGCCTCCACTAAGTAAAGGGGAGGAGGTAGTATGTCGGCTATTAGATCCTTGCCCTCTGAAAGAAATTCTTTTTGTTGTTTTAGTAAATAATTGGAATAAAAATTATTTGCCAAAAGTATAATAATAATTAACGAGATGGCTAAAAGACTGAAGATAAGAGATCTTTTCTTTATTTTTTCAAAGATCATATTAACCTCCGACAAAAAATAATTATATTTTATAAAGTATTTTATTAGGTGTCAATAGTTTTGTTGCTAAAAAACTTAAGAATTTTTAATCTGTTTTTGATTGTAAATTTTAAAAATCCTTTATTTTCACAATAAATGTCACAACTTGAAAGTTTATTGTCTATAAAAATTTGTTGCAAAATTGTTTAAAGATATTTTATATTTATCAGAATTTTTAGACTTTAATTTAGAAAACTCTGAAATATAAACATATGAATGAAATATTTAAAAGATTTTTGGAATATTTAAGCATTGAAAATCTTTCAATAAAACAAAAATTTTTTTTGTTTTCTCTGGGTTCTCTTTTCTGGTTAATGCTTGTTTCAGCAGTAGGTTTAATAACAATTTTTAAGATGAATAATACATCCAAGCAGATGGTTGAAGAGCTTGTACCTTATGAAAAAGTTTCAAATGCTGTTATAAGAAAACTCAGAGGGGCAAATATTTCAGTTCATAAGATAATGCTTTATGATGAAAAAGAAATTATCCAAGAAAATTATAAAAGAGGGAAAGAAAGACTAAAAGACTGTCAAATATATTTAAAAGCTCTTCTTAGTGGGGGCACAATAAAAGATTATTCTATTTCTACAGGCTTATTATTGGATGAGTTTATTGTTAATCCATTAAAGGAAGAGAAAAAAACGCTGGTTATTAAAGATGTTATCTCAAAAATTGAGAATTTAGAAAATAATATAGATGAGATTTTAAATAGAAGACTTAGTGGAGAAAAGACTAATTTATTATTACAAAAAGTGTCAGAATATGATTCCTTGACGAGGGAAACTGTGACAATTCTACAACAGTTTGCAATTAATATATATAATGAATGGAAAGAATTCACAGATCTAATGAATAGTAAGTTCAATGTAGCTGTAATTCTTGTAAGTTCCATTTTTTTTATAACAGCTGGACTATCAGTGTTTTTTAGTTTGTTGATGTCCCGTTCTTTAGTTAATAACATTATGGCAATAATTGAACAGTTTAGAAATTTTGCATCGGGCGATATTCAATTTAGCAAGAAGCTTAATGTTAAATCAAAGGATGAAGTCGGTATGCTTGCGAATGAATTTAATAAAATCATGGATGCTGTTTTAGACCTTTCTACTTTTAAGAAGATTATTGAGGAAGATGAGAATGTTGAAGATATTTATAAGAGGTTAGGGAGTATATTTAGAGATAAACTAAAATTTGATAAATTTATCATTTATGAAGTCTCAAATAGCAAGAATAACATGAGAGTTGTTTTTCCATCAGAACCAGAGGAAATAAACCTATATTGCAATAGAGATATCCTTCTTGATTGCGAATTATGTAGAGTTAAAAGAACAGGCCATAAAGTTTCATCATTAGATTATCCTGAAATATGTAAATATTACTCTGAGGGAAGAGATATTATTCATGTATGTATTCCTATAGTTAGTGGTGGCAGTGTTGGAGGAATCGTTCAATTTGTTTGTGCTAAAAAAGATGAGTGTGATATGGAGAATCTTGAGAAAAGAATAAAAAAAGCAATGCAGTATATCGCAGAAGCTCAACCAGTTATTGAAGCAAAGAGGCTTACAAGAGCTTTAAAGGAATCATCTTTTAGAGATGCATTAACAGGACTTTATAATAGAAGATTTTTAGAGGAAAGTTTTGATAATTTAGTAGCTGGTATCTTAAGAAGAGGAACTACAATTGGACTATTGATGTGTGATATTGATTTTTTCAAACAGATTAATGATATTTATGGTCATGATACAGGAGATATAGTATTAAAAGAGATTGCAAATAATATAAAAAATAGTGTTAGATCTTCAGACATTGTAATTAGATTTGGAGGAGAAGAGTTTCTTGTTTTACTGATGGATGCAAAAGAAGGGACATCATTAGGAGTTTCAGAGAAAATCAGGGAGAGAATTAAAGAGACAAAGATAAAGATTGCAGGTGGCTTTATACAAAAGACTATCAGTATAGGTATTAGTGAATTTCCTGTGGATACACAGAATTTCTGGGAAGCTATTAAATTTGCAGATGTAGCTCTCTATAAGGCTAAAGAATCGGGTAGAAACAAAGTTGTGAGATTCACTCCTGATATGTGGACAGAGGACAATTACTAAGGGTTTATTATTCAAGACTTGGTCTGACATTTCTGTTTTTCATATTTCTGTTATAGGATTATAACCTATCATTTTTTCCTTTGCAAGACAAACCGTGTCTCTGAATTTTTCCATCGGGATTTTCCCATAACAATACTTCCCACTATATGGTCTTTCCTCATTATACTGCCTTACCCAAATACTACCATAAATCTTCTTCCTAAATGCTACCTGATAAAACTCTTGCAGTACTGTCCTGTGAAACCTCTCACATATCCCATTTGACTGTGGAGACTTTGCCCTTGTCTTACTGGGCTCTATGTTTTCCACTGCTAAATAAAGCTCATACTCATGATGCTCACGACTTCCACAATACTCTTCTGTCTGTTACTATCCTGAGTAGTGGTATGCCATGTTCTTCATAAAATGGTATCAATCTATCATTAAGAAGGTCTGCTACTAAAAGAGCATTCTTTCTGTCATAAAGTTTTACAAAGGCAATCTTACAGTAAGTGTCTATAAAGGTCTGTTGATATATTCTTCCT
>JANXBR010000091.1 GCA_025060625.1 Thermodesulfovibrio sp. | reverse complement strand
TTTGATTTCCTTAGAGAAAGTAAGATACATATTAGAAATTGTAATCAATATACTTATTCTTTAGCAATAATATAACATTGAATTATTTCTTTGCTCTGTTCTATAATCTTTTGAATGCTTAAAGAAATATCTCAGATAAAAAGAGTTGTTTTTGCAATATTTGTAAGAGAGCTAAAAACTCGTTTTGGTAAATATCGCTTGGGATATCTATGGGCATTGATTGAGCCATTTCTACATATTGCAATATTTGTTGGAATTAGAGGTATTTTAGCAGGTTCTCTTCGTGGTGCAACAGATAAAATAATATATCATGTTGACTATCCTTTATTTTTAGCAGCTGGACTGGTTCCTTTTTTTATGTTCAGACACATTGTAAGTCAAGTGATGAACTCAATTGAAGCAAACAGAGGTCTTTTTGCATATCAGCCTGTCAAACCAATAGATGCCATGATTTCAAGATGGGTGCTTGAAGGAGTTATTTTTGTAATTATATGGATTTTAGTTTTTCTAATTCTTGATTTTATAGGTTTTAAAACAAAAATTAAAGACCCGCTCGGTTTAGTAGGTATTTATATTCTTTTTTATATTTTCTCTTTCGGAGTTGGAATGATTTTTTGTATGATAGTTAATATTTATGAGGAATTAAGAAATATGGTTCCACCTCTCATGATGTTTTTATTTTTTACTTCCGCTCTTTTTTATCCAATACACATTATTCCGAAAAAATTTCAAATATATTTACTTTGGAATCCTTGTCTACATTTCATAGAATTAAGTAGAGCAAGTTTTTTCCCACTTTACAAAGCTGATATGTGTAGTTTAAATTTTATAATAATTTGTACTTTTTGTGCATTATTTTTAGGCTTATTTTTATACAGAGTTAAAATAAAAGAGGTGCTTGCTTCAGAATGATAGAGCTTAGAAATGTTACAAAATCATATATAACAAAATATGGCAGACACTATGTATACAGAAATGTAAATGCTGTATTCCCTGAAGGAAAAAACATAGGTATAATTGGTCCTAATGGTGCGGGGAAATCTACCCTCTTAAAACTTATTGGAAAGATTGATTATCCAGACAGCGGTGAAATAATAACTAATAAAACTATCTCATGGCCTGTTGCTTTTTCTGGAGGTTTTCAAGGAAGTCTTACAGGCTATGAAATTGTTAAATTTGTCTGTATGATTTATGGTGCAGATGGAGAGATGACTGATAAAATAGAATTTGTTAAAGAATTTACTGAGCTTGGTAAGTATTTTTATATGCCTGTGAAAACATACTCAGCAGGAATGAAAGCAAGGCTTGCCTTTGCTCTAAGCATGACTTTTGATTTTGAGTACTACCTTATAGATGAAGTTACAGCAGTAGGAGATATTAATTTTAAGAGAAAGTGTAATCAAATTCTAAAGGAGAAACTAAAAAAATCAAATGTAATAATGACCTCTCATAATATAGAAACTGTTAAGCAGTTTTGTAATATATTTGCTATTCCTTATCAGGGTGATCTTATCATCTTTGATGATTTCAAGGAGGCTGCTAAGTTCTATGCAGATATCTCAAAAGTTACAGCAATTCCTGATTTGGGTAAAAAAGCTTGATAAAAAAGAAATTTTAAGAAAGTATTATCTTTTTATTTTTTTAGTGATTTTTCCAATTTTTATTCTTACTTTTTATTATGTATTTATTGCCTCTGATAAATTTTTAAGTGAATCTAAACTCACAATAAAAGAAACAGGACAGCAACCTACTTCTTTTAATTTAAGCCTTTTTGCTTTTAGTAATCCAACAGTTAGAGAAGATGCCATGTATCTTCAGGAATACATACTTTCCTATGATATGCTTGATTATCTTGACAAAAAACTTAATTTAAAAAAAATATATCAAGATAAAAAAATTGATTTTATACAAAGACTTTCCTTAGATGCAACCCGAGAAGATTTCCTGAAATACTATCAAAGACATATTGTAGATGTAACTTTTGATGACGTATCATCAATCCTTACAGTCAAGGTTTATGCCTTCACTCCGGAAGATGCAAAAAAAATAAATGAAGCAATACTTGAGCAGTGTGAAAGATATATAAATGGGGTATCTCATAAGATTGCAAAAGAGCAGATGAACTTCATAGAGCAGGAACTTGTTTATGCAAACCAAAAGATGCAGTCAGCTAAAAATACCTTAATTCAATTTCAGAACAAATATAAAGTAATTGATCCAACACAGGAAGCCCAAGCAAGTGCTACACTGATAGCCCAGCTTGAGAGTCAGCTTGCCTCACAAGAAGCTCAACTTAAAAATTTACTTACCTACTTAAGTGAAGATTCTTTTCAGGTACAGGCATTAAAAAGTCAGATTAAAGCATTGAAAGAACAAATAGATAAAGAAAAGTCAAAGATTGTTGGTGGAGGAGATTCAAAGCTAAATAGAATCGCTGCCGAATATCTTAATCTAAAGCTTAATGTTGATTTTACAACAGATGTTTACAAAGCAACAATATCTGCTCTTGAAACAACAAGAGTAGAGGCATCAAGGAAACTAAAAAATTTGGTTATTATTGCCTCTCCAAACATGCCTGATGAAGCTCTTTATCCAAAAAAGACTTATAATCTGGGTCTTGCAACTTTATTACTTCTCATTTTTTATGGAATATTAAAAATTATAATAGGAGTTATTAAGGAGCATAGAATATGAAAACTTTCATATTGATTTTGATTGTTTTGCTATTAATCTGTCCTGTCTTTGCACAGCAGACAACTCAAACTTTTCCAGGACAAGTTATTCAACAAATTTTTCCCTTTCAACAAACACAAATACCTCAAACTCAGGCACAACCAATAATTACACCACAACCTGCTCAGATTCAACCTGCACAGCCACCTCAGCCAGTGCAAATCACGGTATTTGGTGAGCAACTTTTTTTAGGAAGATTCGCAACAGAGCAATATACCGGGTTTAATCCTGATTATCAAGTAGCAATTGGGGATAGAATTACAGTAAGAATGTGGGGAGCAGTTCAATATGAAGGCACACTTACAGTTGATCCTCAGGGTAATATATTTATTCCTCAGGTTGGACCAGTTTATGTTTTAGGTGTAAGAAACTCAGAACTAAATAGTGTTGTAGAGTCAGCAGTAAGAAAAGTTTTTAAAAACATAGTGGGTATATATGCCTCCTTAGAGACAGCGGTGCCTGTAAAAGTATTTGTAACAGGTTTTGTAAAAAATCCAGGACTTTATGGAGGACTTTCATCAAACTCAGTGCTTTACTATCTTGACAGAGCAGGAGGAGTTGATCCCCAAAGAGGAAGCTTTATTGATATTACTGTTTTGAGGGGACAACAAATAAGAAAAAAAGTTAACTTATATGATTTTTTACTTAACGGAAAACTTGAACTTATACAGATGGTTGATGGAGATACAGTATTTGTTGCACCAAAGAAAAGCAGTTTCACAGTTACAGGAGAAGTTTTTAATCCCTTCCAGTTTGAGTTTGAAGGTGAGTATATCACTGCTAAAGAAGCGATGGAGCTTGCAAAACCAAAGCCAGGAGCAACTAATTTAACAGTTACAAGAAAGCAGGGATTAGAAAAGTATACTGAGTATTACTCTCTTAATGAGGTTGACAGAATAAAAATTTACAATGGAGATGAAATAACAGTTTTTTCAGACAGATACCCAGGCACAATTCTTGTAAGAGTGGAAGGAGCTCACATGGGTCCTCATGCAATTGTACTTCCTTATGGAGCAACAATTAAAGATGCTTTACCAAAGATTGTACCAAATGTAAGATCAAACCTTGATGCAATACAGCTTTTCCGTAAATCAGTAGCTCAAAGGCAAAAGGAAATGATACTTACCTCACTTCAGCAACTGCAAAATTATGCCCTTACTGGTAGATCAGAAACGCAGGAGGAGGCAACTTTGAGAGCAAAAGAGGCAGAATTAATAATGAAATTTGTTGATCTTGCAAAGAATATTGAGCCAAAAGGTCAGATAATTTTGGGTTCATTGGAAGAGGCAAAGGCAACTTTACTTGAAGATGGAGATGTGATAAAGATACCTGAGAAAACATCTGTTGTAATGGTTCATGGTGAGGTGAGATTTCCAGCTGCAATACTTTATTCACCAGACAAGGAAATAGATTATTATATTGAGCAAGCAGGTGGATTTACACAAAGAGCAAATAAAGATGTTATAATTGTTTTACATCAAAATGGAAAATTTGAAGAAGCAGATAAAGCAAAGATTCAGCCAGGAGATGAAATCTTTGTGTTACCTAAGATTGAGGCAAAAAGTATAGAGATTGTAAGAGGAATAACTCAGATACTCTATCAGATAGCAGTTACTGCAAGAGTGCTACTTTTGGCATGGTAAAGAAAATTTTTATTTGGTTAGTTTATGTTAAAGAGATGGATAATTTTGTTTAAATTTAAATAAATTATACCGAACCCCATAAAAAGTGGACAACAGTCACTTTGGAAAGGTTAAATGTTTTGCATTGGAAAACAAAATGGATTTTCAAAATGAGCAGGATAGATTTTGTTAAATTAATTAGTATTAATTAGTTTTCTATATAAAAATGATAAAAGTTTTAAATTTAAGACTGTAATGAAAGAGTTAGTGAAATTTATCAAAAGAAAGATATTTAAAATAATAAAAATAAAAGGCTTTTTAGATGGTATAGAAGGAACTGACGTCTTTGGATGGGTTTGGGATCCTAAAAATCCAGAAAAAAGGCTTAAGGTAGTAGTTTATGTAGATAGTAAGCCTGTGGC
>JANXBR010000090.1 GCA_025060625.1 Thermodesulfovibrio sp. | reverse complement strand
AAGCAATAATTGGCTTTCCCTCATCTCCTGCTTGAACTATTTGAGGATCAATAGGAATTTTACCAAGAAAAGGAACCTTATACTCTTCAGCAAGTCTTTCTGCTCCACCTGTTTTAAATATCTCTACTTTATTGCCACAATGAGGACATATAAATCCGCTCATATTTTCCACTATTCCCAGAATTGGAATAGAGTATTCTTTACAAAATTTAATAGTTCTGCGAACATCAGCCAATGCTACATCCTGAGGAGTAGCTACAATAACTGCTCCATCAACTTTGTTTATTAGTTCAATAATTGAAATTATCTCATCTCCGGTGCCAGGCGGAGAATCAACAACAAGATAGTCAAGTTCTCCCCAACGAACATCACTTAAAAACTGCTCAATTAGACGATGTTTTAGAGGTCCACGCCATGCAACTGGTGTATCTTTTTCTTCAAGGAAAAATCCTACAGAGATTACATATAAATTATCAAATACCTTTAAGGGATATATACCCAAATCAGTTACTAAGGGAGAAAAGCCTTGTAATCCGAGCATATTTGGAATATTTGGACCATGAATATCAATATCAAGAAGTCCTACTCTGTAACCTCTCTTAGCAAGTTCTGTGGCAAGATTTGTTGAAACAGTACTTTTACCCACACCACCTTTACCTGAAAGGATAAGAATTTTTTTCTTGATTGATGTTACATTTGCTTTTAGTGTTAATTCTCTTCTTCTCTGTTGTCTTTCTTCATCACAAGAACAGGATTTTTCTTCTGTCATTACATCTCCCCCCTTTTTTAAGAAATTATTTAAGACTTTTAATTATATCATCAACTTTATCAGCATCTTCAACAATTGAAATACCAGCTTTTCTTAAAATTATCTCAGCCTTTTTTCTCCTAAGATGCTTATAAAAATTTTTTAAATCCTTTCTGAGAGTAGACTGAGTTATCTGACTATTTAAAATTAATCTTTGATATCTAATTTAAGACATTTAGTAAATTAAAAGCTGTTACAATAAAGAAATATCTATTTAACTCTAAAACCTAAACAAAAAGACTTTTTATTTTGCACCAAAGAACGAAAAAATTAAACCCATAACAAGCACCATCGTTAGCTTCAAATCCAGACAAGCTTTAGAAAAAGGTCATTCATGAAAAGTCTAAAAAAGGTAGTCTAACATATCCTTAAGAAAAATGTGGGAATTGCAAAGGCTGAGTTAAAGAGTACAGTTTTAAATGGACTAAGACAAAAAAGATATTATTGACATACTTTTATCCAAAGATGGACATCTGAATGAAAAGGTATCCTACCGAGTATAGAACCATTGAGATCCTCATAAATCTTGCAAAATATTTCAAAAAATCTCTTTCAGAGAAATTTAAATTTTCCATAGAACGCTCAGATATTCAGTTTTTCGGACTTTGTGAAAGATGTAAAGATTTAATGAAAAAAAAAGGATTGAAAGAACACTTCCTGCCATTACTATATAGAAAAGGCTAATTCTTTTTATAAGACATAAAAAACTTAATATTACCATTAAAAGTTTTATCCAATCCCAGCTTACAGCACTTATAAATTTCAAACTTACAAATAAAAGTAATCCTGAAAAAGAAGCAATCAATCCCCTTTTGGCTCTGATAAATACCTTTGAATTCTTTATTTTGTCCCCTATTTCTGAGGCAAAAGCTATAATTATGAAAGATGGAAAAAAGACTGCTATTGTTGCCACTACAGCACCAATAAACCCTTTTAATAGATATCCCACAAATGTTGCAGTAATTACAATTGGACCTGGTGTTACCTGTCCTAAGGCTATTGCATCCATAAAGGTTTTTTCATCAAGCCAATGAAGTCTTTCAACAAATTCATGCAACATCAATGGTAGTGAAGCATAGGCACCTCCGAAAGCAAAGAGGTCTATCTTCATCATTGTAATAGCAAGAATAAAAAGAGTTTTGTCGAAGAAAAAAAGCAAAGATAAAAAAGCAAAGATAATCACAACAAGAATAATTAATCCAGAAAAATTAATCTTTTTGGAAGTAATCTTTTCAGTTGATATTTCATCTCTGAAAATAAGCTGAGAGGAAAGAAAACAAAGAATGATTATTAGAAACGGATTGAATTTTAATGTAAACAGAATAAATGAAAGAAAAGCAACAGAAATTTCTCCCTTGGATTTAACAATAGGTTTAGCAAAGCTTAATGTTGAATTAGCAACAATTGCCACAACAATTATCTTAAGCCCTGTAAAAATAGAAACTACTTCAGGGATGGAGTGAGTTCTTTCGTATAAAACAGAAAGAACAATCATTAGAATAAATGCAGGCAGCCCGAATCCTACAAAACTTACAATTCCACCTGAAATACCTCTTATTTTTAGTCCAACATATGCTGCAACTTGCATTGCTATTGCTCCAGGAACTGCCTGAGCAAGAGCAACTCCTTCATGAAAAGTTCCTCTATCAAGCCATTTCCTTTTCTCCACAGCGAATTCCTTAATGTAGGCAACCATAGCAGGACCGCCAAAAGCAGTAAGTCCGAGTCTGAAAAAGGCAAAAAAAATACTCACTAAACTCGGCATTATCTCACCTTATTAAATCCAATTTTGCTAATATCATTTTAATAAAAATAACATAAAACACTATTCCTATTTTTTATCTATGGGAAAAAGCTTTTTTGTCTTTACAAATAAAACAATAACCCACAACATTTCCAAATTATATCCAATATTTCTAAAAGATATGTTCTATAAAATCTTAAATGTTGATATAAATTAACTCAATATGTTATGTTTAATTATGGAGCGTAAAGATTATTATAAAATCTTAGGAGTCAATAAAGATGCCTCGCAAGAAGAGATTAAAAAGGCTTATCGTAAGCTTGCGAGAAAATACCATCCTGATTTAAATCCAGGAAATAAGGAGGCTGAGGAAAAATTTAAAGAGATAAACGAAGCCTATGCAGTATTGAGTGATCCCCAAAAAAGACAAGAGTATGACAGAGGAGGAAGTTATGATTTTAAAGGTTTTGATTTTGGAGGCTTTGACTTTACAAAGGGCTTTGATTTAGGAGATATCTTTGGTGATATTTTCGGTGAAACCTTTACTACTCAGCAACCTACCTATGTAAAAGGCGAAGATATAATTATTCCAATAACATTAAGTTTTGAAGAAGCCTATAATGGAACAATAAAACCAATCCATTATCAGAGATACATAGAATGCTCTGTTTGTCGGGGAAGCGGTGCTGACAAATTGGATATATGCAAAAAATGTAATGGTACTGGAAGAATTCAGGCATCCCGTGGATTTTTACGAGTAAATCAGACATGTACTCAATGCGGTGGAACAGGAAAGACTGCTTCATCCAAATGCAAAAGCTGTGGCGGAGTTGGAAGAATTTTAACCTCTGAAACAGTTAAAGCAAAAATTCCTGCTGGTGTTGATAATGGTTCAACCGTAAAGATTAAAGGATATGGAAATGCTGGCATAGGTGGAGCTCCATATGGAGATTTAATTCTTGAAGTTACGGTGTCGCCGCATCCTTTCTTTACAAGGAAAGGCGATGACATATATATAGAACTTCCTGTAACTTTTACTGAAGCTACCTTAGGTGCAAAAATTGATGTTCCTATTGTTAATGGAGATTTTGTCAAAATGAAGATTCCGGAAGGAACTCAGAGCGGACAGAAGTTTAGAATTTCTGGTAAAGGATTCCCTTCTCCAAAGGGAAGTGGAAGGGGAGATATGTATGTTATAGCTAAAGTTGTTGTTCCAAAAGGGCTTACATCATCGCAAAAGGAGGAGATAAAGAGAATTGAAAAGCTATACAAAGAAAATCCAAGAGATGCTCTCTTAAGGAGATAGTGATGAGAAAGGACCAGAGATTCTATTTAATAAGTATGGTATGTAAGCTTCTTAATGTGCATCCTCAAACTCTAAGGCTTTATGAGAGAGAGGGTTTTATAAAACCAAAAAGAATAAAAAAGCAGAGAATTTACTCAGATGAGGATTTAGAAAGACTTAATTTTGTAATAAAGCTGACAAAGGAATTTGGTGTTAACAGGGCAGGAGTTGACATTATTTTAAGAATGAAAGAAAGAATGCAGATCATGGAGGAAGTGATGCAGGAAATGCTTCGTTATATGGATGAGGAAATGAGACAACAGATGGAAAAAAGAATCAAAAAATTTTTTGATTAATTTTAAGGAGGAAAACCATGCGGTTTGATAAACTAACTTATAAAACTCAAGAAGCGATAAGAGAGGCTCAAAAGATTGCATCTCAATATGGTAATCAACAGATAGATGTAGAACATTTAATTTTTGCACTGGTTGAAGATAGCGAAGGACTCGTAGTGCGCATTCTCAAAGAATGCGGAGCAGACTTAAATTCAATCAAAACAGATCTAAAAAAAGCTATAGACAGAATTCCTAAGGTCTATGGAGCTCAGCCACTTGAACAGATTTATATTACTCCAAGACTTAATCAACTTTTTGAAAAAGCTGAAAAAGAAGCAGAGCATTTAAAGGATGAATATTTAAGTGTGGAGCATCTTTTAATTGCCCTTTTTGATGTTGGTGGTCCTGCACTTGATGCAATAAAAAAGCAAGCAGTAACCCGTCAGAAAGTGCTTGATGTAATGAGAGCAATAAGGGGTGTACATCAAGTAACTGATCCAAATCCTGAAGAAAAGTATCAGGCATTGGTTAGATATGGTAAAAATCTTACAGAGCTTGCAAAAAGAGGTAAACTTGACCCAGTTATTGGAAGGGATGAGGAAATTAGAAGAGTTATTCAAGTTTTAAGCAGAAGAACAAAAAACAATCCT
>JANXBR010000008.1 GCA_025060625.1 Thermodesulfovibrio sp. | reverse complement strand
TTTCTATTTTCTAATACTGCTACTGATGTATCATCACAGGATGTATCAATTCCAAGTACAATCATTTACATGCTTCCGTAGGAGTGAAGTCCACTTAAAAATAAATTTACTCCAAGATATGTGAATATAGTGACAATAAATCCAATTACAGCAATCACTGAAGTTTTTGTTCCACGCCATCCTCTGATAAATTTTGCATGAAGATAAAAGGCATATACAAACCATGTAATTAATGACCATGTTTCCTTTGGATCCCATCCCCAGTATCTTCCCCATGCTTGATCAGCCCATATTGCTCCAAATACCAATCCTCCAATGGTAAATATTGGAAAACCAAAGGCTATACCTTTATAGGTTAGATCCTCAAGAAAGTTTGAATCAATTTTTAAACTGTTAAGAGTTTTGTTCAATAGGTGACCAAACTTCCAAGCAGTTAGTATAAATGCTATTAATACCATCCAGCTTATTAAAGATATAAAGGTTGAGGGATTACCAAGGGTGGAGTGGAATATTTTAACGTTTTTTGGATTTGAACCATTAAGGATATCAATTATTACAGATATAAACATAAAAACTATAAACGCAAGTAAGGTGGTTGAAAATATATATTTAAAAGATTTCTTTGTTTGAGACTCCATTATTATATGTAGCAATCCTGTAATAAAGCTTATTCCAAAGGCAGCATAGGAGATGAAACTCAGTGTTACATGTGCCAGAAGCCAGTTGCTCTTTAATGCAGGCACAAGAGGCTGAACTTCTTTAGTAACTCCAAGAACATCGGTAAGTCCGATTGTAATTCCTGCTATTAGAGATGCAAAAACTCCGAGACTTTTCTTTTTATACTTCCATTCAATGAATAAATATCCAACAATCAGACATAGAGCAAAGAAAATCAAACTCTCATAAAGATTGGTAATGGGAATGCTTCTCATAATTGAGTGATTTATTTCATACATTTCTATAACGCGCTGAATAAATCCAAATATTTGAACAACAGCTCCTATTGTTAATGTAAAAGTTGCTCCATATCCAACCTTATTATTCTTTGTTAAAATATAAACGATGTAAATGGGCATTGCAAGTATATAAATTAGTCCTGCGATTGATATTATTTGATGGCTCATACTTTTTCTCCTTTCAATTTATTGATTATCTTATCAATTTGTTTTTCTGAAATTGAAGAAACCTTTGATGAAGGACAATAAAAGTCTAATCTATTTTTACTTAACTTTGCAAATAATGTAACTGGTCTAAGAAAAAGAGAGATAAAAAGACCTACACAAAGAAAGAGAGAGCCTATATAGATTAAAGGTACTCCAGGGTCTTTTCTTACTTGAAGTCCTGTAAATTGGGCTCCCCATATTTCATGAAATTTGAGTTTTCCATAGGGAGTATTCCATGTTTCAGGGATTTTTGTTAATATCCATTGCTCTGTTTTCTTATCACCTTGTTCAAATCTTACCAAAACAGCAGGATTTATCATATTAGTATCCATATTGAAAAGTCTTCCCTGTTCGTCAATTCCCAATGCTGGTGAAAAATCAATAACAGAGGCTTTAACAGATGTTCCTGGGATATTAAATTTTTCTTCAAATTTTGCAGAAATATTATGTTCCATATTATTATGATCAAAATAACTGAATCTAAACTCTGCATGTTCTGAAGGCTGAAACCCATAACTTGCCTGATAAAAAGTAATTCCTTTATATGAAAAGGGTTGATTAACTTCAATTACAACATTTTCTTTACCATTAAATTTTATAACTTCTCCATTCTCTAAAATTCTTATATAGCTCCTATATGCCTTTGGTATGGAAGAATTTTCATAGTACTCTACTTCAAATCTATCACATCTGA
Source organism: Thermodesulfovibrio sp. (assembly GCA_025060625.1). GTDB lineage: Bacteria > Nitrospirota > Thermodesulfovibrionia > Thermodesulfovibrionales > Thermodesulfovibrionaceae > Thermodesulfovibrio. The sequence continues at coordinate 26,860 of JANXBR010000008.1, read as the reverse complement.
CTTCAAAACCAAGAGGAATTGCCTTTCCGCTATCAGAAATTGCAAAGTTCAAGCCTCTTCCCTCAATTATATTCATAGAACCTCTAAAACCAAAAAATGTTCCAATAAGAGTTCCAGAAAGTATAATAAGAATGCTAAGATGGGTTAGATATACGGCTAATCTTGTTTTACTCCATTTTCTTCCTTGAATTTGTATGCCATCCTGAGTTTCAAAAATATTTACTGTAAATCCTTTCTTTTTCAATATTTCACTTATTTTATGAGAAACATCAGGGGAAACATTTTCTATTTTTTTCTTGAAAGGCATATTTTCTAAAACTTCAACAGGTAAAGCAGTAGAGACAGTTTTAAATGATTTTAAAAGATAAGGAAGTCTCTCCACAGAACAAACAATCAAATTGAGAGCAAACATAAAAAGTAAAAAGGTAAACCACCAACTGTGGTATACATTGTTTAAATCTAATAGACTTACTATCTCATATGCCTTCATAGCGGTAGTGGGTGAGAAAAAATTAGAAAAGAATCTAACAATCATTTCTGGTTCTGATTGCTGAGGAATTATTGTTCCCAGTGCTGCACCTGTTGAGATAAAAATAAATAAAGCTATGGCAAGGTCAACAGAGGCGAAAAAACTCCAAATTTTTTCATTCCATTTATCAATCTTTGACATTGATTCCTCCTGATTTGATGATTTAGAACCACCTATGAATTGATTAATTTATCATATATGTGCTATATTTTTCTATTATGAAAAATAAAATATGTATTATTTTGGTATTAATATTCATATTTTCTTTGATTTTTTCCATAAAATCCTCTATTGCTGAGAATAAAAAATCTGTCATTCTCTATTTTTTTTGGGCTGAAGGCTGTCCTTACTGTGAAAAGCAGAAAAAATTCTTAGACACACTTAAAAAGAAATATCCCAGACTTGAAATAAAGGATTATGAAGTTTACTATACTCCTGCTTCAAGAGAACTTCTCATGACAATGGCGAAATCTTATGGTATAAAGCCAACAGGAGTACCTGTCACTTTTATTGGTGATAAGAGTTTTATAGGTTTTGATCAGGAAATTGCAATATCCATCGAGCAAATTCTAAAATCATGCCTTAAAAAAGTCTGCGAAGATCCTCTTTTTTATAAGAAATACTAATCGCATAATTAAAAAAGTTTAATAGCCTCCATTGACATTTTTAATTGCTATTGAAGATGCCATTTGTGTTATAATTTCCCAAATTTAAAATAACAATATTCCAATTAAAAGGAGTGTGGGATGAGGGCAATTTTAATTGGTACATTAGTAATAATCTGTTTCTTTGTCTCTTATCTGTTACCTCTAAAAGAAGCTGTTTCACAGGATGTCAAGTCTTGCCTTAAATGTCATTCAATTAAAACACTTCATAAGAAAACAGAAACTGGTGAGACTTTGTCTCTATTTATTGACAATGCAAAGTATGAAAAATCCGTTCATGGTGCCTTAGACTGCTCTTCCTGCCATCCAAACATTAATCTTAAGAATCATCCGAAACCAAGAAAAATTCTAAGTAAAAATGATTATGTTAAAGAATTCTCACCAAATTGTCTTAATTGCCATCCCAAAGATGCCTTGATGAAACCTCCTGTTCATGGAACAATTGTTAAAAAAGGTGATATACACTGTTCCCAGTGTCATGGTAGCCATTACATAGGTTCAATTAAAGATTGGAAAAACAAAGTAAGTTTTTCAGAATACTGTATGTCATGCCATAAATTTGATATAAGTAAAACATTACCGAGTAAAGAAAAAATAAGTCTAAGAGTAAATGAACAAGAGATTAAGAAATCCGTTCATGGTAAATTCCAGTGTCTTGTTTGTCATGATGACTTTTCAAAAGTAAAGCATCCTGTTTACAACTTTAAAGATAAAAAGCAATATACCGCAGAGATGACAAAAATTTGTACTAAATGTCACACTGATAAAGAACTTCAGAAAAATCCTGCTCACTATGCCTTAACAAAAACTGCATCCTGCATTGAATGTCACGGATATCATGGGGTAAAGCCAGCAAAGATAGCGAAATCTCTACCTGAAAACCAATACTGCCTTAGTTGTCACAGCAGAGCAATTTCAATGAAGTTCAAAAATGGTGAGAAACTCTCAGTACAGGTAAAGGAATCAGAAATACTCAACTCAGCCCATAAAAAGCTAAAATGCACCGAATGTCACAGAGAGTTTTCTATAACACAACACCCAATAAGAAATTTTGAATCAATTGCAGAGTATAGAAAATTAGCTAAGGACATGTGTAAGAACTGTCATCAAGATGCGGTTAAAAAATACGATACAAGTATACATGCTGCGGCTTTAAAGAGGGGAAATCAACAATCTCCCGAATGTCTCAAATGTCACGGCTACCACAATGTAACATTTATAAGTAAAGATAAAATTGCAAGTTCAGAACTATGCATTAGATGTCATACTGATTCAGGGAAGGCATTTAAAGAGAGTGTTCATCAGCTGGCAATAAAGCAGGGAAAACAGAATGCTCCAAATTGTTCCTCCTGTCATAACTCTCATGATGTTCTCTCAACCAATATGGCGAAATTAGGTGATTCATGTATCAAGTGCCATAAAGAGGCAAAAACAACTCATATGAAATGGCTCTGGAATCCTCCTGTGAGACTTAGTACTTTCGTTGATACTCACTTTAATTCAGCCTCCTGTGCAGCCTGTCACACAAAAAATGAAAAAGCTGTATTACTTATGCTAATTGATAGGTCTAAGAATAAACCTCTTCAGGCAGAAGAAGTAGCAAAGGCTCTCAATTTTGACACCAAGACATTGAAAACAAAAATTGATACAAATGGAGATGGAAAGGTACAGGAACAGGAACTTTGGCAATTTATGTCTCAAGTTAAGGAAAAATTTAAAGCAAATCTTGCAGCAAGAATAGATGTATTAAATCCAAATGATGCACACCGAATTGAGACAAAGGACAAATCAATAAAAGATTGTGTTTACTGTCATAATCCCAAAGCTGCTTTTAAGAGCAAGCTTGAGATCAACAAAGAAGGAGAAAAATCACTGAAGTTTGATCTTGACAGTAAAGCATTGAATTCTGCCTATGCAATTCCAAATATTAAAGATTTTTATGTCTTAGGCTTAACAAAGATAAAAGTTCTTGATATTCTTTTCTTCTTAGCTCTACTTGGCGGTATAGCTTTCCCTGTTGCACACATAACATTGAGAGTTTTAACTGCACCTATTAGAAGAAAGAGAAGGGAGGGAAAATAATGAAAAAGGTCTATCTTCATCCACTGCCGATTAGAGTATGGCATTGGATAAATGCGTTGGGATTTATAGTTTTGATAATTACTGGAGCTCAGATTAGATTCGTAGATAGTATGAAACTCATGAGCTTTGAAACAGCAGTTGATATTCATAGCTGGTTTGGATTTGTTCTACTTGGTAACTATTTTATTTGGCTTTTATACTATCTTTTAACAGGCAAACTCTTTAAAATATATATTCCACCATTCTGGAAACCAGTAGAGTTTATTAAAAAGTCAATAAGACAGGCAAGGTATTACGGATATGGGATTATGGTTGGTGATAAAAATCCTCATCATCCTACACCTGATAACAAATTCAATCCAATGCAGCAAATATCATACTTAATGATTATGGTGCTATTGATTCCATTACAAATAATAACTGGTCTGGTTCTATGGGATCCTATACTTTTTAGCTCCTTAGCTAATTTTATGGGAGGAATTCAGGTCGCTACTCTGATTCACACTGGATTGTGGATTTTCTTTAGTGCTTTCATAATCGTTCACTTTTACCTTGCTACCCTTGGGCACACTCCAATGGCACATATTAAAGCCATGTTTACAGGATATGAAGAAGAACATGAAGACCATTGAAATAAAAAATCAATAATGAAAGGAGGTGAAAAAGGTGATCGCAAAGAGAGGATTGATAGTTTTAACGGTAGCATTATTTTTAATGGCTATCTCCTTAGTTTACGCACAGCAAAAGCCTCAGGATGTGTATAAACTCCACTGGGAAGGTGCAAAGTTTCCACCAACAGAGTTCAATCATAAAAAACATGCTGAAAGTTACAAGATTGACTGTAAACAATGTCATCATGCTGATCCTAATCCTGCAGAAAAAGTAACTAAATGTCTTGATTGTCATGATCCTGCTGGAGAAAAGGCAGCTGAAAAGGGCGGGGGTATAAAGGCTATGGATGCCTACCACAAACAGTGTATTGACTGCCATAAGAAAGAAACAGAAAAAGGTAAGGCAGCACCTACAAAATGTAATGAGTGTCACAAAAAAGCTTAATATTTTTTAATTTTATGGGGAGACCTTCGCAGGTCTCCTTTTTTTCATCATTTAATGTATCTTATCTTTTAAAACATGCCATAGAAAAATAAAGATTAAATTGCTTAAAAAATTTTAGACTAATTAGAATTTGCCTAAATTTTTTGTTTAATGTTAAATTAGAAAAATTTTTGAAAGGAGAATAGGCATGAAGTTTTTAAAAATTTTTATTACTTTCATGGTGGTCTCACTTTTTTTGGCTTGTAGCAAAGGTGACGAGGTAGTTGTAAAGGCAGGATCATCAAAACTTACAAAAAAGGAACTTCAGGAAGATATTAAAGGACTTCCACCGCAGACAAAAATATTTCTTTCCTCACCAGATGGCGTTAATAGACTTAAAGACGAATTAATCAAAAGAGAGGTTTTGTATGAAGAGGCAAAGAAAAAAGATTTAGCTAAATCAGAAGAATTCAAGAGAAGATTGGAGGAATTCAAAAAGATAACATTAATCAATATGTTACTTGAACAGGAGATTAAATCAGTCCAGCAGGTTACTGAGAAAGATGCCAAAGACTACTATGAAAAAAATAAGGACATGTTCATCAAGCCAGTTGAAGTTAGACTGAGTCAGATTGTTGTAAAAAACGAAGATGAAGCTAAAAAAGTTTATGAAAGGATAGATAAGGGTGAAGAATTTAGCAAAATAGCAAAGGAACTTTCAAGAGATGAGAGGACTAAAGCCTCAGGAGGAGATATAGGCTTTTTTAAAAAAGGTCAACTCAATCCTCAGATTGAAAATGTTGCATTTGCTTTAAAAAAAGGACAGGTCAGCATGCCTCTTAGTTATAAAGGAGAGCTTTACATTTTTAAACTTACAGATGTCAAAGGCACAGCAGTTGATTTTGAACAAATAAAGACTCAGCTAATTGAACAGCTCAAGGCAAAAAAACAACAAGAGTGGTTTAACAGTTATATTGATGAGCTTAAAAGGAAACATAAAGTTGAGATAAATGAAAAAGCTTTACAGGAAATACTTAATCAAGCCTTAATTGAAGGAAAAACTTTAGAATCTCAGCAAAAGAAATAGTTATTTTCCTATGCAGAATTCACTAAAAATTAAATTTAGAATTTCTTCACTTGTTACAACTCCTACAATCTGACCCAAAAAACTAAGAGCCTCTCTGAGAAACATAGCAGTAATCTCAAGGGGCTCTTTATTTTTAAAAGTTTGAAGAGCGTTCTCCAACGCATCTAATGCTTTGTCAAGTGCTAATTTATGCCTTAGTTTTGTTACCACCAATCCTTCCTGCTCATATTTACCTGAAATAGTTGTCTTAAAAATAAGCTCTTTTAATTCTTCTATGCCCTCTCCTTTTAAAGCTGAAATTTCAACAATCGGTTTATTTTTAAGTGAATCGGGCAACTGAAACTCTTTGCTTTTTATGTCTTTTTTGTTTATTACAATAATTATCCTTTTTTGAGCAATCTTGCTTATTATCTCTTCATCAAGACTATCTAAGGGTCTACTTGAATCAAGAACAAGCAAAACAAGTTCAGCTAACTCAACAGCTCTTAATGTTCTTTTAATCCCCTCTGCCTCTACAAGATCATGAGCCTGTCTTATACCTGCTGTATCAACAATTTTAAGTGGCATTCCTTTAATATTTACATATTCTTCAATGATATCTCTTGTTGTTCCTGGAACTTCTGTTACAATTGCCCTGTCTTTCATTAAAAGAGCATTTAAAAGCGATGATTTGCCAACATTGGGTTTTCCAACAATTGCAGTTGTAAGCCCTTCTCTATAAATTTTTCCTTCTTCATATCCTTCAATAAGTTTTTTTATTTCCTCTTTTATGTTAGTTATTTCTCCTATAATCTCTGTTTCTGTAAAGCCGTCAATATCCTCTTCTGGAAAATCAATGTATGCTTCCACATGGGCACAAACTCTCATGAGAGAGTCTCTTAATTCATTTATTTTCCTTGAAAGCTTTCCACTGAGGTGTTCCAATGCAATCTTCTGTGCCTGTTCAGTTTTAGCTCTAATAAGATCAATTACTGATTCAGCCTGACTTAAATCTATTCTACCTCTTAAAAAAGCTCTTTTTGTGAATTCACCTGGTTCAGCAAGTCTCGCACCTTCATGTAAAGCAATGTCAAGAATTCTTTTTAAGGTAATATATCCTGCATGACAGTTTATCTCTACAATATCTTCTCTTGTGTAAGTATTTGGAGCTCGCATAACAGTAACCAACACCTCATCAACTATTTCTTGAGTAGAAGGATCAACTATGAAGCCATAATGAATTGTATGTGTTTTTACATTTTGTAAATTGATTCCTTTCGGAGAATAAAAAATTTTACTTGCAATTGCAATAGCCTGCTTACCACTTATACGGATTATTCCAATACCGCCTTCTCCTAATGGAGTACTTATAGCAGCAATTGTGTCAAATTCAGATGAAATCACGCAGACTTTTTAATTTTTCTATTAATGTAAAACTGTTGAGCGATTCCAAACAGATTATTTATAAGCCAGTAAAGAACAAGTCCTGAAGGAAAGCTCAGGAACAGAAATGTAAATACTACTGGCATAAGTAACATTATCTTTTGCTGAGTAGGATCTGCAGTGGAAGGAGTCATCTTTTGTTGAATCAACATAGTAGCACCCATAAGAATAGGCAGTACATAGTATGGATCTTTTGCTGAAAGATCCTGTATCCAGAGCATGAAAGGAGACTGTCTCAACTCTATAGCTATTGTGAGAATCTTATATAAAGCAAAAAATACTGGAATCTGTAGAAGAATTGGTAAACATCCACTCATTGGATTTATTTTGTACTTTTTATAAAGTTCCATCATTTCTTTTTGAAGTCTTTGAGGATCATTCTTGTATTGTTCTTTTAATTGCATTAATTTTGGTTGAATTTCGCTGAGTTTCTGCATTGACTTCTGTCCACGATTCACTACGGGTATAAAAGGAATTCTTACAAGAATTGTAAGTATTATTATTGCTATGCCATAATTACCAGTTAAGCTATATAGAAGTTTTAGAAACCAGAAAAGTGGTCTGGCAATTATAGAAAAGAATCCAAAATCAACTATATGCTCAAGCCCTACATTAAATTTCTTAAGATAATCGTATTCCTTAGGAGCGACAACTACTCGGTAACTATTTAAGCCGTCATTAAATTCTACTCCTGTAAGTGCGTTACCATCATAGGGCAAGACAATAAATTGATTTGCCTTGGTTACAGGCACAATAGCAGAGAAGAAATATTTATCTTCCTGGGCAATCCACTTAACTCCTTCTTTGTATGTGATAGTTTCCTTTATTTTTGAAGGAGTTAGTTCAATTCTATCAGCTTCCTTTAAAACTACAGGTCCCCAGTGTGGAGAGTCTTCTTTGTCAAGAATTCCAAAGTCTTTTCCCAGTATAACATAGTAACTACCAAATCCTCTGACTTCTTCTTTGATGTCAATCACATAATCAGTTTTATTGAAAGTGAATATTCTTTTCAATGAAATATCGCTATCAACATAGGTAAATGTAACCACTGCTTGGTCGGAATTTTTAAAAGATGCATTTGATTCATCTATGTTAAAAAGAATTTTTGAGTGAGTGAACTTACCTACTTTGGAAATTGTAAGTGTAGGAATTTCAGTGGAGTTTAAAGTAATTGATTTGCCAGTTTTGTCCTTATATTTTTTTAACTCCACAGACTTAATGGTTGCACCATCATTTGAGAGAGTAACTTTAAAAACTTCGTTTTCAATTGAAATTTCTTTATATTTTATCTCGTTAACAATTTGCCTGGATTCTTCTTTTTTGGATTTTTCAGACTGGATGCTTTGAGCTTGTTTCTCTTCTTTTTTTATCTCTGCAGGCTGCTGTGGTTTAGGTGAAGGATTAAAGTATTTTGTGTATAAATATTGACTACCAAACAAAATTATCATACTTAAAAAAACTGCTAAAAATGCTCTTAATCCAGATCTTTCCATAGCTTCACCTTAATGGATCATATCCTCCTGGATGAAAAGGATGACATTTAAGTATTCGTTTAATTACAAAGAAAATACCCTTCGTTCCATATTTTTTTATTGCCTCTTCAGCATAATCTGAACAGGTTGGGCTAAATCTACATACAGGAGGCATAGCTGGAGAAATAAACCTTCTGTATATTTTTATAAAAGTTAGCAAAATTTTAGAAACTATGGAGTTAATCTCCATCTGCCCTTTGCTCTTCTTCTTTTTATAACCCTTCTTCCGCCTGGTGTGCTCATTCTCTTAAGAAATCCATGAGTTCTTTTCTTCTTGAGCTTGTGAGGATGATAAGTTGTATATGCTCCCAATTGTTACCTCCTACTAAAATTTATATGGAATTAGTGTTTTTATTGCCTTGTATTGAGTTTCATCAACTTGAGCAATCTGTCTTAAATGTCTTGTTCTTTTGGAAGATTTACCAGTAAGTAAGTGACTTTTATTAGCTCTTCTCCGCATAATTTTACCCGTTCCTGTAACTTTGAATCTTTTGGCTGCTCCTCTGTGCGTCTTAAGTTTTGGCATAAAAACCCCCTTCACAGATTTAGATAAATATTTTAATATATTTTCTTAGAAATTATCAATCTTTACCGGGAGCTATAATCATGCTCATACTATTACCTTCAAGACGGGGCTCCTGTTCAATTTTATGTGAAAATCCTACAAGAAGGGCTTTAATTTTATCAAATACCTTAATACCCATCTCAGTGTGAACAATCTCTCTACCTCTGAAAAAAAGAGTAACTCTTGCCTTATCTCCATCTTCAAGAAACCTTTTGATATGTTTAACTTTAAGCTGAAGATCATGATCCGAGATCTGAGGTCTTATTTTTATCTCCTTTACAGTTGATGATTTTTTAGTAGTTGTTTTTTTTTCAATTTGATATTTGTATTTCCCATAATCCATTATTTTACAGACAGGAGGATTTGCATTGGGTGCAACCTCTACAAGGTCATAACCTTTTTCTCTGGCTATCTGGATTGCCTCTCTTAAGTTTACTATTCCTATTTGCTTGCCATTTTCATCAACCAATCGTACTTCTCTTGCCTTAATTGCTTCATTAATTCTAATGTCCTTTGTTGCTATTTTTTCACCTCCAAAGATTTATTTTTTATCTTTAATGTCTTTCATGAGAATTTCTATTAATTTTTCAAAATCTATGGATTCAAGATTTTCTCCATCTCTTTTGCGAACTGTTATTGTATTGTTTTTTATCTCTTTTTCTCCAACTATTACAATGTACGGAACTTTATTCAAAATTGCCTGTCTTATCTTGTATCCTATTTTTTCGTTTTCAATGTTTAATTTAGCCCTGAAACCATTAAAGACTAAGTGATCATAAACTTTTTTAGCATAGTTAACATGCTTTTCTGATATGGACATAACTTCAATCTGAATAGGAGCAAGCCATATTGGAAATGCACCAGCATAGTGCTCAATTAATACTCCCATGAATCGCTCCAGTGAACCCATAAGAGCTCTATGTATCATAATAGGTCTATGTTCTTTTCCATCTTTGCCCCTGTATTTAATATCAAATCTTTCTGGAATATTAAAGTCAACCTGAATTGTGCTACACTGCCATGACCTGTTTAAAACATCTTTTATTTTTATATCAATTTTTGGTCCATAGAAAACTCCTTCACCTGGGTCAATCTGATAGGGAAGATTTCTTTTTTTAAGTGCCTCTTCCAGAGCAAATGTAGCATTCTCCCAGTTTTCAAGGCTTCCAACATATTTCTCAGGTCTTGTAGAAATGTATATATCATAATCATTAAAACCAAAGGTTGATAGAATAAATATTGTAAAATCTAATACCTTTTGTATTTCCTCTTCTAACTGTTCTTCTGTGCAGAATATATGAGCATCATCCTGGGTAAAACCTCTTACTCTTAAAAGTCCGTGAAGAACTCCTGATCTTTCATATCTATAGACTGTTCCAAGTTCTGCAAACCTTAAAGGAAGTTCTCTGTAACTACGAAGTTCTGATTTATAAGCCTGAATATGAAAGGGGCAGTTCATAGGCTTAATCTGATAAGAAATTTGGTCAATTTCCATAGGTGAGTACATATTATCTCTATAAAAATCAAGGTGTCCGCTTTTCTTCCATAAATCAAGTCTTGCAATATGAGGGGTATAGAGAAGTTGATACCCAGCCTTTAAATGTTCATCTTTCCAGAAATCTTCTATAATTTTTCTTACAATTGCACCATTTGGAAGCCATATAATAAGCCCTGGACCAACTTCTTCAGTTATCTCAAAAAGCTTAAGTTGTTTGCCCAGTCTTCTATGGTCTCTCTTTTTAACTTCTTCAAGAAAGTTAAGATAGTCCTGTAGCTCTTCCTTAGTGGAGAATGCTGTGCCATATATTCTCTGAAGCATTTTATTCCTTTCATCTCCTCTCCAATAAGCACCAGCCACACTTAAAAGCTTAAATGCTTTAACCATACCTGTATGAGGGATATGTGGTCCTCTACATAAGTCAATAAATCCGCCCTCTTCATATATTGAAACTTTTTGATCCTCTATTTCTTTCAATATTTCAATTTTATAAGATTCACCAAGACTTTCAAATAGTTTTATTGCTTCATCTTTTGATATTTCCTTTCTTATAAAGGGCTGCTTTGACTTGACTATTTCATGCATTCTTTTTTCGATTTTTTGAAGGTCCTCTTCTGTGAAAGGGATATCTCTATCAAAATCATAGTAGAATCCATCTTCAATAGCTGGTCCTATGGTGACTTTTACTTCTGGAAATAGGTCCTTTACTGCATGAGCCATTATATGAGCTACAGAATGTCTTAGAATTTCAAGACCTTCTTTGCTTTGAGAGGTAATTATCTCAATCTCTTCACTACCATTGAGAGAGGAAATATAAAATAAATCTTTTATTTCTCCATTTATTTTGAGAGCTATTGCCTGATTTTCCTTTGAAAACCTTTCTAAATCCTCAGGCATCAACTCAATAAAATCATTTTTAATCTTTACCTTTATGCCAAACCTCCTTAAATTTTTAAATCTATAATACTCTAAAAGTGAAACAATAATCAATATCTGTATTGCTGATAATAAATTAGGCATGAGAAAAAATTTGACTATAAGTGTTATATTAAATAAATGTTTAACTTGAAGAAGATCAAAGTAAATAGCTTCCTTTATTTGTTTGCTTTCTTAGTCATACTCACTGAAACCATACTTAATATTTATGGAAAAAGTGTATGCACAACCGAGGGATGTAGAATAGTAGAAAGCTTTGTAAAGGGCGGAAATCTATTTCTTCTTTTTTCAGGTTTATTCTTATTTGGGACACTTTTTTTTATTTCAATATATAAGTTTCCTAAAAGCTTTGATAGTTTTGTTGAATATGTTCACTCTGGTATTTTGATAGGAGCTCTATCTGTAGAGGGTTATTTATTAGGATTTCAGACTTTCATCATAAAAGAGTTTTGTTTTTTTTGTATTACCGTATTCGGACTCATTTTCATAGGTAGTTTGCTTAGAATGTTTGAGAAAAGATATGAGATGATTCTTTCATTTTCAGGTTTTGTATCCATATTTTTGATGACATATGTTGTAAATCCAGAGATAAGTCATATACCTTCAAACAAGTATACTCTCGTTTATTCTAAGGATTGTATTCATTGTGAGGAGGTGATTCAATTCTGTAAGAGTAATTCAATATCAATTCAGACGGTTGAGGCTAAAAATATCACAGGTATTCTTAAGTCTTTAAGAATAGATTATGTTCCTGTTTTATTTTGTGATGAAGGTGATATAAGAAAAATTATTATTGGTCCTGACAATATAAAAGATTATTTACTAACAACAAAAGCCTTTTCAAAAGATAAAAAGGAAGGTCTCTGTCCTATTTTTGATAAAAGTAACTGTGATTAAGGAGTTCCTTAAGTTTTAAGGCATTTTTTACAGCATATCCTCGGTAGTCGTTGTCAAAGTAAATATATGTAGTTTTATTCCAGCTTTTAATTTTATCAGCCCATTCACCGAGTTCTTTGTCTGTATACTCTGAGGCATAAAGTTTCTGTGAGCCATGAAGTCTTATATAAACAAAATCTGCTGTAATGGTCTCATAGTAAGGAAATCTACCAGCAGAGTCCGCTATACAGAAAGCAATGTTATTCAATTTAAGCATCTCAAAAAAAATATCACTAATAAAAGTTTTATTTCTGACTTCTATTGTATACTTATATTTTTTGTCCAATAGGTAGAGAAATTTATCAACCAGAAATCTGTCAAATTTTAATCCTGGAGGAAGTTGAATAAGGATTACACCAAGTTTTTCTTTTAAGTTTGAATACTTATTAAGAAATTCGTCAATTAAGGCTTTATCAACTTTTAGTCTTTTAAAATGTGTTATCTGTCGTGAAAGTTTTACTGAAAATATAAAATCTTCTTTTGTAAGGCTATACCATCTTTGAAATGTTGAAGGTTTTACATCTCTATAAAAAGTTACATTTATTTCAACGGTAGATAAATATTTACAATAATAGTTAAGCCAATCTGAGTATTTTAGTCCTTCAGGATAAAAAATTCCCTTCCAGTGTCCATACTGCCATCCAGAAGTGCCGATGTAGTAGTTCAATCCTCTTTGTACAGTTTGCTCCATAGATCTTCATAATAAAATAATTTCTTAAAGAGCCATGTTCTATGATTTAAATTCCACTCTATTGTAGATTTTAAACCCAAATCAAATTTCGTTATTGGCGACCATCCTGTGCTATTCTTTATTTTTTCACTGCTGATGGCAAATCGTTTTTCATGGCCTGGACGATCAGGAACAAATTTTATAAGACTCTCTGGCTTATCAAGAATTTTCAATATTTGTTTTACTATTTCAATTACTGTAAATCTCTCTCCACTTCCCACATTGTATACTTCGCCTGGTTTTCCTTTCTCAAGAATAGCTAAAATAGCTCTAATACAGTCACACAAATAGAGCCATTCTCTTATAATATCGCCTGTTCCATAAACTGGAATAAAATCATTTCGTAAAGCTTTAAGGATTGTCATAGGAATAAGTCTTTCAGGGTTTTGCCATGGACCATAAATGCTACACAGTCTTACAGTAATAACAGGAAGTTTCAATGTTCTCCAATAAACCTGTCCAAGCATATCTGCAGAAGCCTTACTAACAGCATAGGGAGAGCGAGGATTCAGTGCACATTCTTCATCTCTTTCTCCTACTTTGATATCTCCATATTCTTCATATGAAGTAACATTTATGAATCTTTCTACTTCAAATTCCTTAGCAAGTTCAAGAAGATATATTGTACCTATAATATTTGTTTCCATAAAAATGCTTGGTTCTAAAACGGACCTATCTATATTTGTCTCAGCTGCAAAATGTAATACAATTTGGGGTCTTTGCTTTTCAAATATTTTTTTTACTCCCTCTTTGTCAAGGATATCCACATTATAAAAGTCAAGTCTGTCTTGAATTGGTTTAAGTCTTTCCATATCACCTGCATATGTTAGTTTATCAACAACTGTAACTTTCCATCCCTTTCGTGCAGCTAATCTTACAAAATCACTCCCTATAAATCCGGCTCCACCTGTAACAAGTACTTTCATGTTTGAAGCCTCCCAAAAAGTTTTTTAGTTATTATACCAAAAATAATTAAACATGTTTTAAAATATAATTTATCTCAAGTTTAAGGGGGTGTAAGAGATGCCAATTTATGAGTATGAGTGTTTGAAATGTCACAAAATTCAAGAGATAATTCAAAAGTTCAGTGAAGAACCCATAAAAAACTGCCCTATCTGTGGGGGAGAGGTTAAAAAACTTATCTCCCAGTCTTCTTTTATCTTAAAGGGTAGTGGCTGGTATGTAACAGACTATGTAAGAAAAAGTAATTCAGATGGTAATTCTGTTAATTCAGATAAAACATCAAAAAATTTACAAGGGAAATCAACATAGATGGTAAACTCTCACATTCATGTGCCATATAACAGGCTCTATGACTATATAGATATAATTACAAAGGAAAGATTTAATCTTGAAATATATTTTAACTCTCAATCTCTTGATCAGATTACTAAAAAGGATATAGAAAAACTCAAGAATGTTTTTTTTGATGAACTCTCTCTATCTTTTCATGCCCCCTTTATGGATTTATCTCCTGGTGCACTTGATTCAAAAGTAAGAGAGGTAACGATTGAGAGATTTAATCAGGTTTTTGATATTGCTACAATATTAACTCCAAAATCAATAGTCTTTCACTCTGGCTATGAAAAATGGAAATATGCTTTTAAAGTCAATACATGGCTTGAGGCAAGTCTTAAAACATGGGAGAAGATTTTACCAAGAGCTGAACAGTTGAAGACAAAAATAGCAATAGAAAATATTTTTGAAGAAGACCCTGAAAGTCTAAGAATGCTTGTAGAAAAATTTTCTTCATCCTATTTTGGAATATGTTTTGATACTGGACATTTTAACATCTTTTCAAAAAAGAGCTTAGAGGAATGGATCTGTTGCCTTAATGATTATATCTTTGAGATTCATTTACATGATAACAATAAAAATTTTGATGAACATCTTGCTATTGGAGCTGGTTGTTTTGATTTCAAAAAATTTTTTGAACTATTTAAAAATAAAAATTGTATTTATACAATTGAAGCACATACACCTGAAAATGTATTTAAAAGCATAAGAATGTTAGAACAATTGATAAAATAAAATTTATTATGGTATTTTATTTTTTAAAACCTATAAAAGAAGGGTAAAGCTATGGCAAAGATGAAAGGTGCAGAAATTTTAATTGAATGTCTTAAAAGGGAAGGGGTAAAACATATTTTTGGTTACCCAGGAGGAGTAATTCTTGATATTTTTGATCTTCTTTATGATGACCCTGATATAAAACTAATACTCACAAGACATGAACAAGGAGCAACACATGCGGCTGATGGATATGCAAGGGTTAGTGGTAAACCAGGGGTTGTCCTTGTAACAAGCGGTCCCGGTGCAACCAATACTGTAACAGGTGTGGCAAATGCCTATATGGATTCTGTTCCATTAGTTGTCTTTACAGGACAAGTTCCAACATTTCTTATTGGAAATGATGCATTCCAAGAAGCAGATATAGTAGGAATTACAAGACCCTGTACCAAATACAATATTCTTGTTAAAGATGTTAAAGACTTGGCTAAACAGGTAAGAGAAGCCTTTTATATTGCCACTACTGGTAGACCAGGACCTGTTCTCATTGATCTTCCAAAAGATGTTATCCAGGGAAGAGCAGAATTTGTCTGGCCTGAAAAAGTTTATATAAGAAGTTATAATCCTACTTATGAAGGCAATGTTTATATGATAAAAAAAGCAGCTCAGGAAATAGCAAAGGCTAAGAAAGCAGTCATTATTGCAGGAGGCGGATGTATAATTTCAAATGCTCATGAATATCTGAGAGAGCTTGCAGAATTAACACAGATTCCAGTTGCAAATACGCTTATGGGACTTGGAAGTTTTCCTGGGACTCATGAGCTTTCACTTGGAATGCTTGGTATGCATGGTACATATTATGCCAATATGGCAGTTCAAAATTCTGATCTAATAATTGCAATTGGAATGAGATTTGATGATAGAGTTACAGGAAAAACAGATGCCTTTGCACCCAATGCAAAAATTATACACATAGATATAGACCCTACATCCATTCGTAAAAATGTAAGGGTTGACATACCAATAGTGGGTGATGTCAGTAGGGTTTTACAGGTTTTAAATAAAATCTTAAAAGAGGAAATTAAACCTCAGTGGGAGGAGATAAGAAAAACCTGGCTTAAACAGATATCGCAGTGGAAAAAAGATAGACCCTTAAAATATGAATTTGATAAGGATGTTATAAAACCTCAATATGTAATTGAGAAACTCTATGAAATTACAAGAGGTGAGGCAATAATTACTACTGAAGTTGGACAGAATCAGATGTGGACAGCTCAGTTTTATAAATTTAACAAACCTCGTAGATTAGTTACTTCAGGAGGACTTGGCACGATGGGTTACGGATTTCCTGCAGCAATAGGTGCTCAACTTGCTTTTCCTGATATGACTGTTATTGATATTGCAGGAGATGGAAGTATACAAATGAATATACAAGAATTAGCTACTGCTGTAATTTATAATCTTCCAGTTAAGGTTGCCATACTCAATAACAGTTATCTTGGAATGGTAAGACAATGGCAGGAACTTTTTTATGGAGGTAGATATTCACACACCTATTTAAGTACAGCTCCTGATTTTGTAAAGGTTGCAGAATCTTACGGAGCAGTTGGTTTAAGAGCTACAAAACCCGAAGAGGTTGAACCAGTTATAAGAGAGGCTTTATCAATAAGAAAGCCTGTATTTATGGATTTTGTTGTGGACTGGCAAGAAAAGGTTTATCCAATGGTTCCACCTGGAGCTGCTATTGATCAAATGATTTTTGAAGAAAAGAAAAAAGACCGTAAACTCAAAGCAGTAAAATAGGAGGCAACTGTGAGACATACAATCTCAGTGCTTGTAGAAAATAAATTTGGTGTTTTGGCAAGAATAGCAGGTCTTTTTAGTGGAAGAGGCTATAACATAGAGAGTTTATCAGTAGGTGAGACAATAGACCCGAATATTTCAATAATGACAATTGTAACAACAGGAGATGATAGAGTTATTGAACAAATTACAAAACAGCTGAACAGATTGGTTGATGTAATAAAAGTGGTTGATTTAACTGAAGTTGAGCATGTTGAAAGAGAAATGGTTCTTATGAAAGTTGCTCCAAGAAAGGAAAACAGACTTGAACTACTTAAAACTGTAGAGATATTCCGTGGCAGGGTGGTTGATTCTGGTCCCACAACCTATACAATAGAAGTTACAGGAGATGAAAAAAAAATTCAGGCATTCATTGAATTAATGAAACCCTTAGGGATAAAAGAATTTGTCAGAACAGGCAAGGTAGCCATTCCACGAGAAATATCTCAGAGAAAATAAAAAATCTTAATAGGGGAGGAGTAAATGTCAAATAAAGGAAAAGTTTATCTTATTGATGTAACAAATAGAGATGGAGTGCAGACATCAAGAATTTTGCTTCCTAAGCTTTCCAAGACATTACTAAATTTATATCTTGATGAAATGGGAGTTTATCAGAGTGAAATAGGATTTCCCACATTAAAACATGAAATAAATTACATCAATGCAAATCTTGAACTGGCAGAGATTGGTGCATTTAAAAGAATTCATCTTGAAGGATGGGCAAGGGCAATTCCAGAGGATGTTGAGTTGGCTTTCAAAAACTGTCCCAAAATTAAACATTTAAATCTTTCAGTATCTACTTCTGAAATAATGATTCAGGGAAAATTTCAGGGAAGAAAGTCATGGGATGATGTTTTAAAGGGAATGTATAATGCCGTAAAACTGGCAAAGGAACTCGGAGCAGAAACAGTAGGATTTAATGCAGAGGATGCCTCCCGCACAGAATTAAGTAAACTAATTGAATTTATCTTTGCAGGAAAGGAAGCAGGTGGAGATAGATTTCGTTATTGTGACACTCTCGGATGTGAGGATCCTATAACTATCTATGAAAGAATTCATACCCTTGCACTGGCAACAAAATTTCCCATTGAGATGCACTGCCATAATGATTTGGGCATGGCAGAAGCAGTATCCGTTGCTGGAGCAAGGGCAACCGTTGAGGCAGGAGTAGATAGTTACATAAATACCACTGTAAATGGATATGGAGAAAGAGCTGGAAACGCAGATCTTGTCTCAACTATTCTCGCTCTAAAGTACTCCCATGGTTTAGCTGAAGTCTGTCCCCTTGATGAGCATATAAATTTAAGGCTGGCATGGAAAATTGCCAAGTATGCTTCTTATGCTTTTAATATTCCAATTCCAATAAATCAACCCGGAGTTGGTGCTAATGCTTTTGCCCATGAATCAGGTATTCATGCCGATGGTGTTTTGAAGGATCGCTCCAACTATGAACTGTATTCTCCAGAAGATGTGGGTCGTGGTGAACCTGAATTGCTTGAAACAGGAAGAATAATCACTACAGGAGAATATGGAGGAATTAAAGGATTTAGATATGTTTATAGTAAACTCGGAATAGAATTTCATGATGACAATGAAGCAAGAAATATCCTTGAACTTGTCCAATATGCCAATTTACATACACAGAAACCTCTTACCGATGATGAATTGAGATTTATCGCTACCTATCCTGACATAGTCAGGCAAATCCTTACAGTAACACCTTAAGGAGGAGCATAAGTAATGTATAGTATTACTCTAATTCCTGGAGATGGAATAGGTCCTGAAATTGCCGAAGCTATGGTTAAAGTTGTTGAGGCTACAGGAGTAGAAATTAAATGGGATATTCAAAACGCTGGAGAGGAAGTTTATTTGAAAGAGGGGAATCCTCTTCCCGAGAGAGTGCTTGATTCAATCAAGAGAAATAAAATTGCCATAAAAGGTCCAATAACAACTCCTGTAGGAACAGGTTTTAGAAGTGTTAATGTAACACTAAGACAGACACTTGATCTTTATGCCTGTGTAAGACCATGCAAAAGCTTCAAAGGTGCCAAGACAAAATATGAAAATGTTGACCTTGTGATTGTTAGAGAGAATACTGAAGACCTCTATGCTGGAGTTGAGTTTAAAAAAGGACAGCAGGAAACACTTGATTTAATAAATTTTATTACTTCTAAATCGGGAAAGAAAATTAGAGAAGACTCTGGAATTAGCATTAAACCAATCTCTGTCTTTGGCACAGAGAGAATTGTAAGGTTTGCCTTTGAATATGCAAGAAAAAATGGAAGAAAAAAGGTTACAGCAGTTCACAAGGCAAACATAATGAAATATACTGATGGGCTCTTTCTTGAAGTAGCAAGACAGGTAGCAAATCAATATCCAGATATTGAATTTGAAGACAAAATAGTTGACAATATGTGTATGCAGTTAGTTCAGAAACCAGAACTCTATGATGTTTTAGTTTTACCCAATCTTTATGGTGATATAATAAGTGATCTTGCAGCAGGGCTGATTGGTGGACTTGGACTTGCACCGGGTGCAAATATTGGAGATGAGTATGCTGTTTTTGAACCAACCCATGGTAGTGCGCCAAAATATAAGGGTTTAAATAAAGTTAATCCCTTTGCAATAATATTGAGTGCTGTCATGATGCTTAGATACTTAGGAGAGTTTAATGCAGCTGGTAAGATTGAGAATGCTGTAGCTAAGGTAATTGAAGAGGGTAAATATGTTACCTATGATTTGAAATCACAAGATGATCCAACTCCACCAGTGGGAACTCAGGATGTAGCAGAAGAATTAGTAAGGATAATTCAAAGATAGCAAAGAATAGCGGATTTTGATTTGAGAATAATTTTTTGTTATGAATGACGTTTTTCTGATATTTTTTCTTATTCTTCTTAACGGTATTTTCTCTGCTGCTGAGATAGGTGTTGTAACTTTAAGAAAGTCAAGACTGCGACAACTAATTGAGGAAAATAACCCCAATGCATTTATCGTAGAAAAATTCAAGGAAAATCCTGATAAATTTTTAGCTACCATTCAGGTCGGAATTACTCTTATTGGAAGTTTAGCTTCAGCAATAGCTGGTGCCTATGCAGTTACAAATATAAAGCCATTTTTTGAGAGTATTCCTGTTAAATTTATATCAGTCTCTGCAGAGGCAATATCAATTTCAATGGTTGTAATAATAGTTACATATTTCTCTGTTGTGGTTGGTGAATTAATACCAAAGTCTATAGCTCTTTCAAATCCTGAGTTTGTCAGTCTGAAGACATCAAAATTTATAGACTTTTTTTCAAAGATAACCTCTGTGCTTGTAAAAACTCTTACTGTATCTACTAATTGGTTTTTAAAACCCTTTGGACTTCGTGCCTTTTCACAGAGAGGTTTTATATCGCAAGAAGAACTAAAACTTCTAATTAAGGAGGGTGAAGAAAAGGGTATCTTTGAACCTGAAGAAAGGCAATTGATTCACAGTGCCTTTGGATTTTCAGATATCATGGTTAAAGAAATAATGGTTCCAGCACCTGAGGTCATTACTGTAAGTGTTTATATGAATGTAGAGGAAATTAGGAATATAATAATGGAAGAACAATTTTCACGTTATCCAGCAATAGGAAAAGACCTAAATGATATAAGGGGTATACTATTTGCAAAGGATTTTTATAATCTTTTAATCAAAAGCCCTGATACTAAGATCGATATAAAGAAAATTCTCAAACCACCCATGTTTGTTCCAGAAACAATGAAAATAAATATATTGCTTAATGAGATGCAGAAAAAGAGAGTTCACATGGCAATTGTAGTTGATGAATATGGAGTTGTAACAGGTTTGGTTACCCTTGAGGATATTCTTGAAGAACTTGTTGGAGAGATAAGAGATGAATATGATACTGAAACACCAGTATTGAGCCTTCCCGATGGCTCAATGATTATTGATGCTGGTATCTCAATAAGGGATTTAAGAGAGGACTATGGTATAGAGATTAAAGAATCAGAGGAATATGAAACTTTGGGAGGATTTATCCTCACTTCTCTTCAGAGAATTCCAGTTGTCGGTGATAGGGTTATTGATGATGATAAAGTATTTCATGTGATTGAGATGGTAGGACAAAGAATTTCTAAAATTAAGTATGAAAGACAAATCAGAGATTCCTAAGGATTTAATCTTTTATTACTTTTATGGCATTTTTACCTGAGGCTTTTGCTTCATATAAAGCCATATCAGCTCTTGATATAAGCTTGCCTATATTTTCACTGCCATTGTATGCTGTAATACCTATACTTACAGTGATAAATTTTCAATTTTCAGATTTTCAACCTCTCTGCGAATTCTTTCAGCAATTGTTATGGCATTATTTAAGTCTGTATTTTGAAGCAAAATTAAAAACTCCTCCCCTCCCCATCGTGATGCCACATTAGTAACTCTAGTAATTATGTGTGACATTTTAATATAGTAACCACACAAATTTTTATAATACATTCATTTTTTTTCATTTTTTTGTTATAATATTGCCTATCAATTTAAAGGGAGGCAGATGGAAGCAAACTTAGTTTGTAGGTATATACCTGTTTTAATAGTAATAGTTATATCAATTGGAATTGGAGTTTCTTTACTATTTGTAAGTAGACTTTTAAGACCAAAAAGAAGTTACACATTAAAGCTCACGCCCTATGAGTGTGGAATTCCTTCCAAAGAAGACATATGGGAAAGATTCAATGTTAAATTTTATATTGTTGCATTGGTATTTGTCATATTTGATGTTGAGACAATTTTTCTTTATCCTTGGGCTGTTGTATATAAAAAAATTGGATTATATGCCCTTATTGAAATGTATCTCTTTATTATAATTTTACTTATTGGTTACATTTATGCAATTTTTACGAATGTCTTTAATTGGAGAAAGGAATGATTAATATTGTTGATACCTTTACAGAATCTATAGAAGTAGAAAAGGGTATTAAAGTTGTTCCAGCAGCAAATACGATTATTACAAAGCTTGATAAATTAGCAAGTTGGGGAAGGCGATCTTCTCTATGGCCTCTTACTTTTGGATTAGCCTGCTGTGCTATTGAGATGATGGCAACTGGTGCTTCCCACTATGATCTTGATAGATTTGGTATAATTTTCAGGGCAACACCAAGACAGGCAGATGTGATGATTGTAGCGGGAACAGTAACTAAAAAAATTTCACCAATAATAGTTAATCTCTATCATCAGATGCCTGAACCAAGATATGTTATTGCCATGGGAAGTTGTGCCTGTAGTGGTGGAATTTTCAATACCTATAGCACAGTCCAGGGAGTAGATGAAATTTTGCCTGTAGATGTTTATATTCCTGGGTGCCCTCCAAGACCTGAAGCACTTATAGAGGGTTTATTAAAATTGCAGGAAAGGATAAAAAATGAGCCTCTACAGAAACCAGATTGCTTTTCAGGAGTTTGTATGATTGATAAATATTAGAGAGATATGATTATGAATTCCAAGGATATAGCAGAGAAGATTAAGGAAAGATTTCCTGAAGAACTTTTATGGTTTGTATGCTTTAGAGATGAATGTTCAATTGTCGTAAAAAAAGAAAAAATAAAGGAAATTCTTTCATTTTTAAAGAATACACCAGGGTTAGAGTTTGACTATCTTATTGACCTTACAGCAGTTGATTACCTTGGCTTTAGAGAGCCACGTTTTGATGTGGTTTATCATCTTATGTCAATCAAACACAAACACAGAATTAGAATAAAGGCGCAGGTACCTGAACAAGACTGCTATGTAGACTCAGTTAATAGTCTATGGGCAACTGCCAATTGGTTTGAGAGAGAATGTTATGATATGTTTGGGATAGAATTTAAAGGACATCCAGACCTCAGAAGAATACTTATGCCAGAAGACTGGAATGGATTTCCTTTGAGAAAAGACTATCCAGTTAAAAGCGCCCTCGCTGACAAAGAATGGGATACATATAAAGAGTTAAAAGAGAGTGCAAAAGCTTGGAAGGAGAATGCAAAACAATAATAAAACATTAAAAGAACTTACCGTAAATATGGGACCGCAGCATCCAGCAACACATGGAGTACTTCGTCTTGTCCTTGAACTTGAAGGTGAGGTAATAAAAACATGTACTCCCCATATTGGTTATTTACATAGAGGAATTGAAAAGCTCTCAGAAGACTTAACATATGTTCAAACTCTTCCTCTTACTGACAGAATGGACTATCTTTCAAGTATGGTAAACAATGTAGGATTTTGTGTGGCTGTTGAGAAACTTGTGGGAATTGACGTTCCTGAAAGAGCAAAATTTATAAGAACAATGATGTCAGAAATGGCAAGAATATGCAGTCACCTTGTCTGGATTGCTACTCACGCCCTTGATATAGGTGCGATGAGTGTTTTCCTTTATGCTATGAGGGACAGAGAGTATTTGCTCGAATTGTTTGAGTTGGTAACTGGTGCAAGGTTGACAGTGAGTTATCCAAGAATTGGAGGAGTAAGATGTGATGTAAATAATGAATTTCTTGATAAAACATATAAGTTTATGGATGAATTTCCAAAAAAAGTTGAAGAGTATGAAACATTAATAGACCGTAATAGAGTATGGCTAAAAAGAACAAAAGGAGTAGGAGTCATTACTGCGCAAGAGGCTATTAACTGGGGACTCACAGGTCCAACTCTAAGAGGTTCAGGAGTTTATTATGATGTCCGTAAGTTTTTTCCCTATGATGCCTATGATAAAGTAGATTTTGAAGTTCCAGTCGGTAAGAATGGTGATGTTTATGATAGATATAAGTGTAGAATGCTTGAATTTAGACAATCAGCAAGGATAATCAAACAATGCATAGAGAGACTTCCTGAGGGTTCAATTCTTGCTGATAATGCTTTAAGAATAAGGATGCCCGAGTCTCCTTTAAAGATTGATAAAAAGGATATTCTTTTTGAAATATATATTGAAGATAAACAAATTCAAGATTTTATTGAAAAATTCACAGAAGTTTATGCTTCTGTTGAGGCACCAAGGGGAGAACTTGGATTTTACATAGTTTGTGACCGTTCTTCAAAACCATATAGAATGAGAGTGAGGGCTCCATCTTTTGTTCATGCAGGAGTTTTACCAAAACTATGTGAGGGTTCCTTAGTTGCTGATGTCATAGCAAATATAGGCTCAATAGACATAGTTTTAGGGGAATGTGACAGATAATGGATACGCTCTATGTCATAGCAATTACAATTTTAAAAACTGCTATTTACTTTGGAATTCTTATGTTGCATGTTGCTTATGCTACTTATGCAGAGAGAAAGGTAATAGGACATATTCAATTAAGGCTTGGTCCAACAGTTGTTGGTCCGCATGGATTACTTCAACCAATTGCAGATGTTGTAAAACTTATATTTAAAGAAGATATTATTCCATTGAAAGTTGATAGGGTTGTTTTTAAAATAGCTCCTCTTATAAGTTTAACAGCTTCTTTAAGCACCTTTGCTGTAATTCCTGTAGATAAAAACTGGGTTATTGCAGATATAAACATAGGTTTACTTTATGTTATTGGTATAGCTGGAATAGGTACCTATGGAATTATTTTTTCAGGATGGGCGTCCAACTCAAAGTATGCCTTTTTAGGAAGTCTTCGTTCAGCAGCTCAGCTTATAAGCTATGAAGTTGCTCTCGGTTTAAGTCTTGTTGGAGTTATTCTTATGGCTGAGTCTTTCAATTTAACAGAGATTGTTAATAAACAGACAGAATATTGGTATGGAATGTTTTTATTTCCTCAGATTATAGGATATTTTGTTTTTGTAGTTGCCATGCTTGCTGAGACAAACAGATTACCCTTTGACCTTCCTGAAGCAGAAACAGAACTTGTGGCAGGATATTTTGTTGAGTATTCGGGAATAAGATTTTCACTTTTTTATCTTGCAGAATATCTTGCTATGTTTTGTATGTCTGCCCTTGCAACAATATGCTTCTGGGGTGGCTGGACAATTCCACCAATTTTAATAAAAATTTTACCAGTTTTAGGAGCTATTCCAGGTATTATATGGTTTCTTTTGAAGGTTTACTTTCATATATTTTTGTTTTTCTGGCTGAGAGGTACTCTTCCAAGATATAGATACGATCAGCTCATGGCAATTGGATGGAAGGTTTTGATTCCTATTGCACTGTTAAATATTATGATTACCTCAATTTTAAAATATTATCTATGAGACAACGATGAAATTAAAAGAGTTTATAAACAGAATTTTTTTAGTTGAGATATTCAAAGGACTTTCATTGACATTAAAAATGTTATTTAGCAAACCTGTAACCATTCAATATCCCTTTGAAAGAAGAAAAGTTTATGATGGTTTTAGAGGTAAACATGCTCTTGTAAGAGATCCCTTTACAGATAATGATAAATGCATAGGTTGTATGAGATGTACAACAGTTTGTCCATCAAGGTGTATCTATATTAAAAGAGAAAAAAAGGAAAATAAAATGGTTGTAATAGACTATGTTATTGATGCCTCAAGATGTATATACTGTGCATACTGTGTAGAAGCCTGTCCTGTTTGTGCTTTAGTGCTAACAGAAGACTATGAATATTCGGCTTATACACGGAATAGTCTGATTTTCAATAAAGAACAACTACTTAAAAATTGGGATGACTTTATAAAAAAATGGCAGGGTGATTTCTATTTCAATAAATTCTGGCAACCTCCTGGAATTGATCCTTCAAGATGGCCCAAGACAAAAAGAGAACAAAAACCCATTCCAATTAAAAGAATTATTGAAAACTCTAAGGAGAAAGCAGATGAATCAAGTAATTGAGCAGATTTTTTACATATATTTCTTTATTAGTCTTACTGTTTTCAGTATCGGTGTGATTGCCTCAAGGAATGTAATACATAGTGCCTTTTTCCTTCTTATTTTTCTTCTTCATGTGGCAGCAATTTTTCTTTTCTTAAATGCCGAGTTTTTAATGATTATTCAGATTATTGTTTATGTAGGAGGAGTTTTAGCATTGTTTATCTTTGCCATAATGATTATGAATATAAAAGAAGAACTCAAACATAAAAGATTTGTAAAATTCTCTATTGCTGGATTTTCTGTTGGTTTTCTATTTTTGGCAGGATTATATATTTTCTTAAGAGGTGTGAAATCATCAGAGAATGTTTTAATCAAATCTGATGTAACTTTGTTGGGTAAACTTTTGTATTCTTACTACTTTTTACCCTTTGAGATACTTTCCCTTGTTTTATTGATTGCTCTCATAGGTGGAATTATCATAGCAAGAAAGACTCCATTTGACAGGGAGGTTAAATGATACCTGTTGGATGGTATTTATTACTAAGTGCCACTTTATTTAGTATAGGTTTAGTTGGTTTTATAATAAGAAGAGATCTGATCGTGATGCTTATGTGTCTTGAAATAATGTTTAATGCTGTCAATATTGCTTTTGCTTCATTTAGTTATTATAATGCCAATCTTATAGGACAGATTTTTGTCCTATTTTCAATAGCAGTTGCAGCATCAGAAGCTGTGATAGGACTTGCAATAGTTCTTGCTCTTGTAAGAAATACAGGAATTAATCACTCTGATGATATTGCTAACTTGAGAGGTTAGTGATGGAGAAGTACTATGTACTAATACTTCTTTTTCCATTAGCAGGATTTCTATTTAACATTCTTATAGGTAGATTTGTATCTCATAAGGTAGTAAGTTGGGCTGGTGTACTTTCAATCTTTGGGGCTTTGGTGGTCTCTTTGTTTGCCATTTTCCAAGTTTTATCTGGAAAGATCATTGAATACAATATCTACACATGGATAATCTCGGATGATCTAACGGTAAGTTTTGGATACCTTATTGATCAGCTTACTGCAGTAATGCTTTTTGTAGTATGTTTTGTGGGCTGGTTAATTCATATTTACTCCGTTGGATATATGCATGGTGATCCTGGTTATTCAAGATACTTTGCCTATCTTAATCTTTTTGTATTCTCAATGCTTATTCTTGTTATGGGT
>JANXBR010000089.1 GCA_025060625.1 Thermodesulfovibrio sp. | reverse complement strand
TCTTTCTTCATTGTACTGTCTTACCCATTCATCTAAATCTGCCTGAAGTTCTTCAATACTACCATAAATCTTCTTCCTAAAAGCTACCTGATAAAACTCTTGCAGTACTGTCCCATGAAACCTCTCACATATCCCATTTGACTGTGGAGACTTTGCCCTTGTGTTACTGTACTCTATGTTTTCTACTGCTAAGTAAAGCTTATATTCATGATGCTGCCTACTTCCACAATACTCTGTCCCTCTGTCCGTTAGTACCCTTAATAGTGGTATACCATGTTCTTCATAAAATGGTATCACTCTGTCATAAAGTTTTATAAAGGCAGTTTTACAGTAGGTGTCTATAAAGGTCTGCTGATATATTCTTCCTACTGCCTTAAGTGTCCCTACATAAAAGGTATCCTGTACACCTAAGTATCCAGGATACTCTGTTTCTATCTGTTCATTTGCCTCCTTTTTCTCCTTTGATTTCTCTAATGCCTGAAGTTGTGCCTCTGTAAGTATGAATTTTTCCTGTGCCATCTTTACCTCTAATGCCTTAAGTCTTTTACGAAATGTCTCAAGCTCATACCTTAACCATACACTCCTTACCTCTCCTGGGAAGATAAATATCCCTTTCTTTTTAAGTTCATTTGATACCCTTAGCTACCCATATGCTGGATTCTGTATCGCCATCTCTACTACTGCTTTCTCTACTTCTTCTGATACCCTGTTTTTTAACAATGGCTTTCTCCTGCTTATGTCCTGTAATGCAATCTCACCTTCCTTTCTCATAAAGTTCTTTGAATCTATAAACTCACTCTGCTGTATCCAAATATCTTGCAAGCTTGTGATATATTACCAAGTTCTCTTGCTAACTTTAATAATCCTAATTTATTCTTGATTATTTTTTTCTCTACTGTCATCTGACATTTTCCTCCTATTTCTTTTCTGCTTAGT
Organism: Thermodesulfovibrio sp.; assembly: GCA_025060625.1. Classification (GTDB taxonomy): domain Bacteria; phylum Nitrospirota; class Thermodesulfovibrionia; order Thermodesulfovibrionales; family Thermodesulfovibrionaceae; genus Thermodesulfovibrio. Next base: position 3,915 of record JANXBR010000089.1, on the reverse strand, counting down.
GTAACACTTATTTAATGAAATGTCGGATTTATTCTTGACTATGACATGTTATGACACCTATAAAAGCATCAACTTAAAAAACTAAAAACACCTACTTATTCTTCTCGTAGATTTCCTCTATCTTTGATGCAACACTTTTAAAAGTCTTAAGAATCTGAGGGTCAAAGTGCTCGGGCATACTTCTTCCGTCTCCCTCTGTGATTATTCTGTAAGCCTTTTCATGGTCAAAGGCTGGTTTGTAAGGTCTTTCGCTTCTTAAAGCATCATATATATCAACAATTGTTACTATTCTTGCCTCAAGAGCTATGTTTTCTCCTTTTAATCCGTAAGGATATCCTGAACCATCCCATTTTTCATGATGATGTAAAGCAATGTTAGCTGCCATTTTAAGTTTTGGATGGTTTCCTATTATCTTTGCACCCAAAACAGTATGTTGTTTCATATGTTCAAACTCTTCAATGGTCAATTTTCCCGGCTTTCTAAGAATATCTGGGTGGATATGAACCTTGCCTACATCATGAAGAAGTGCTTGAATTTTGATTCTTTCCACAAAAAGCTGTGGCAGTTTTAATTCCTCAGCTATTGTAGCTGCATACTCACCAATTCTTAATATATGATTTCCTGTATCTTCATCGTTTGCTTCTGCTGACCTTGCAAGAGCATAAATTGTATAAACAAAGGCATCCTCTGTCTCTTTAACCTGTTGTGAGAGTGAATTCATAAAAAGAATATGAAGAAAAATATTATGCATTACTGAAGCATCATAAACAGTAACTTGTCTTCCGTAGTTTATGGCAATCAAAGAGAGTTTATCACTTAGATAGTAAGTCATATTTTCTACAGAGATGTTCTGTTTTGAAAGAAATTTTAATACTGTCTCTATATCGGAGTTTAACTCCTGTTCCTTATTAAAAAATCCTCCTCTTACACTATCCTTTAACGGTTCTATCTTAAGAGGTAACCCATATATGACATTTCTTTCAAATCTGCCGTCTGCAAAGCTATAAATAATCCAGTCCCTATTTCCATTTATTCCTGCTACCACTGTTTGCGGTTTATTAAACTCCTCTTTCTGACTAAGTATCTGATAGACTACAACATCTATGGTAGAGATAAAGTCAAATTTAAGAGGGTCAAAGGATAGAATAAGTCTTTCTGAAAAGCCTGTTAAACTGTCAATTTGAGCATATGCCTTTCTTAATTTATCATTTAAATTTTTAACCCTAAGGAGCATGTTTATTCGTGCAAGGACTTCAGTTGTGTCAAAGGGCTTATTTAGAAACTCTTCTGCTCCTGCCTCAATTCCTTTGATTCTGTCTTCCTTAGCTGTAAGTGCAGTAATCATTATTACTGGAATGTGCCGCAATGACTCATCTTCCTTTATCTTTCTACATACTTCATAACCATCCATCCCTGGCATCATAACATCAAGCAAAACTATATCTACAGGTTGAGTTTTAAGTATTTCTAAGGCTAAAAATCCGTTTTGAACTGTTAAAACCTCATATCCCCTTGGTGATAAAACTGCCTGTAAAAGCTTTAAGTTCTGAGGCTCATCATCTACACATAGTATTACAGGAGGCTTACTCTCTTTCATGGCTTTTTTCCTTCTATGACTGTTTTAATTATCTCAGGAAGCCTTCTTGTATCAATGGGTTTTGCAATATAATAGTCTGCACCAGATTGAAGAACTCTCTCTTTGTCTCCTGGCATGGCAAAGGAAGTCACTGCTATTACTTTTATACGCCTTATTTGATGATCTTCCTTTATTTTTTTCACTGCTTCAAATCCATCCATAACAGGCATCTGCATGTCCATAAGTATAAGGTCTGGCATAACTTTCTTTGCCAGCTCAATACCTTCTTGTCCATTTTCTGCTAAATAAACTTCATATCCATGATACTCAAGCAAATCTTTCATAAGTTTTCTGTTTTTTTCATTATCCTCACAGATAAGGATTTTATAAGACATTTTATGTCTCCTTTTCTTGTTTTACAGGAAAGCTAAAAATAAATTTACTTCCCTTGCCATATTCACTTTCACACCAGATTTTTCCACCATGAAGTTCAATTAATCTTTTTGAAAGGGCAAGTCCAAGTCCTGTTCCTTCGTATTTTTTTGTATAGGTTGTCTCAAGCTGACTGAAAGGCTGAAAGAGTCTTTCCAAATCCTCTTTTTTTATCCCAATTCCAGTATCTTCAATCATTATCTCTATCATATCTTCATTTCTTCTGGCAGTCACCTTTACAGAACCACCATCAGGCGTAAATTTAACAGCATTGCTTACAAGATTAAAAAGCACCTGCTTTATTTTTCTCTCATCTCCCATAACCGTAATATCTGCATCTTCTTGAACTTCTGCTTCAAGTTTTATCCCGTGCTTTAATGCCTTTTCCTTAAACATAATTACTGCTGTATTGACCACATCTGAGACTCTAAACTCACTTATCTCAAGCTCCATTCTGCCTTCTTCAATCTTTGAAAGGTCAAGAATGTCATTAATTAGATTAAGTAAATGTTTAGCACTGTCATGGACATCTTTAAGGTAGTCAAGCTGTTTTTCATTAAGTGGGCCAAAAAGCTGGTCTTGAAGTACTTCTGTAAATCCGATTATTGAATTAAGTGGTGTTCTAAGTTCATGACTCATATTAGCAAGAAACTCTGATTTTGCTCTGCTGGCTGCTTCTGCCTGAAGTTTTGCCATCTGAAGCTCAGCGGTTCTTTCTTTTACTTTTTGTTCAAGGTTTTCATAAAGTTCTCTAAGTCTTCTTGCCGATTCAATTAAGGAGTCATTGAGGTCTTTTATCTCTATTATTCTTGTATCTATGGAGCCCTTTATGTCAAAATCACCCTTTGAAAGTTGCTGAGAAAGCTCTCTAAGAGTCCTTATAGGATTTGATATTTTGTTGCTTAGGATGTATCCCGCCACAAAAGCAATAAGAAGAGCTATAAATGACCAAAAGAAAGCCCAACGAAGAGAAGAAAGAACTGTCATGTGTATATCTTTCATGCTTCTTGCAAGCCATATTCTGAATCCGCTGTCAAGAACATAAAAGGAGCCTATTTTTTTGTCTTTTGTAATTGGACAGATAAAATCTGCTACCCCATATTTTTTATCAAGAGAAGCCTTAAAAATTTCGGTATTTGACATATCGGAAAGTAAAACATCTTCCTTTTTAATAAAATGATTCTCCAAATAGGCTATGATTTTCCCTGATTTATCCGTTACTGTACCTATTATTTTATCTGATTTTAAAGAATCAACCATTTCTTGAATAATGGTTTGTGGATAACCTATACAGAGAACACCTTTAAAATTTCCATGCCCATCTAATATTGGCATAGAGAGTGGAATAACATAATTTAAAGTTATAGTATCTTTAATCATGTTGGCTATATAAGGTTTTAAAGTCTTCTTTGTCTCAACAAACCATTCTCTTGATGATAAATCTTTACCAATATTTGATTCTCCTTTATAATCCATAAGTGGTGAGGCAAATAGAACAATGCCCTTTTCATCAACAACAAAAACGCTTGTAAAATGGGGATTTCTGGAATGGAAATTTTCTATTATTTTCTGAGGGCTTTTAGTATGCAAACCTGCCTCATAAACTTCTTTTGCTATGCTTTTAAGCCTTATAAAATTCTCATTAATTCTCTGTTCCATATTCATTCCCACTGCCCGAACAGTGATAAGATAATTTTCACTTGTATGTTCTTTTTCGTGTTTATATATCCAGATAACCCTTTGAACTAAAAGGAATGATATACTAAAGAAGGCAACTAACAAAAAAGAAAAGATGAGAAGTTTTTTAATTGAAATTTTCATTTTTTACCTACTATCTCTCATTTTATCTGTATTAGTCAATACTTGGTCTGACATTTCTGTTTTTCATACTTCTGTCATAGGATTAT
>JANXBR010000088.1 GCA_025060625.1 Thermodesulfovibrio sp. | reverse complement strand
TACCATGATCAATATGCCCTATCGTCCCTACATTTACATGCGGCTTCTTCCTCTCAAATTTTGCCTTTCCCATTATCCCTCCTCCTTAAAATTCTCCTTAAAACTTTATTTATTATTTCCTTTTATCTTGGCAATTATCTGCTCTGAAAGATTCTTAGGAACCTCATCATAATGTGAAAACTGCATTGTATAGGTGCCTCTGCCCTGCGTTTTTGACCTTAAATCTGTTGCATATCCAAACATCTCTGCCAAGGGAACCATAGCTCTAATAACCTGTGCCTTACCTCTTTTTTCCATAGACTGAATTTTGCCACGCCTTGAGTTTAGATCTCCTATAACTTCACCCATGTACTCTTCAGGAACCACAACTTCTACATCCATAATTGGTTCAAGCAAAACAATATCACCTTTTTTGCAGGCATCCTTAAATGCCATTGAAGCAGCGATTTTGAATGCAAGCTCTGAAGAGTCAACCTCATGATAGGAACCATCAAAAAGTGTTACCCTTACATCAACTACAGGATATCCAGCAAGAACTCCACCTTCCATTGCTTCAACGATTCCCTTTTCAACAGCAGGAATATACTCTTTTGGAATAATTCCACCAACAATTTTATTTACAAACTCAAACCCTTTACCTCTATCCATTGGTTCTACCTCAATCCATACATGTCCATACTGACCACGTCCACCTGTCTGTCTGATAAATTTACCCTCTGCCTTGGCAGGTAGTTTTATAGTTTCTTTATATGCAACCTGAGGTTTGCCAACATTTGCTCCAACCTTGAACTCTCTTGTAAGTCTATCAACAATTATCTCAAGATGAAGCTCTCCCATTCCAGAGATAATCGTCTGCCCAGTCTCTTCATTAAAACTCACCCTGAAGGATGGATCTTCCTGAGAAATTTTCTGCAGAGAAATAGAAAGCTTTTCCTGATCAGCTTTTGTTTTAGGCTCTATTGCAACAGAGATAACAGGTTCAGGAAACTCTATAGACTCAAGCACAATTGGATTGCTTTCATCACAAAGAGTATCTCCAGTTAGAGTATTCTTTAGACCAACAACAGCAGCGATATCTCCTGCACAAATTTCCTTTATTTCTTCTCTTCGGTTTGAATGCATTCTAAAGATTCTTGCAACTCTTTCCTTTGTATTTCTCGTAGAGTTATATACATAACTACCCGAGCTTAAGACTCCTGAATAGACTCTTACATAGGTAAGGCTACCCATATATGGGTCTGCCATAATCTTAAATGCTAAGGCTGTTAATGGCTCATCTACTGAAGCCTTTCTTTCTAATTCAATACCATTTAATGGATTCACACCTTTTACTGGAGGAATATCAAGAGGAGAAGGCAAATAGTAGACAATAGCATCAAGAAGCATCTGAACCCCTTTATTCTTAAAGGCAGAACCACATAACACAGGAGCAATCTTCATCTGTATAGTGCCCTTTCTTAAAGCAGCTCTTATTTCATCTGATGAAATAGGCTCTCCTGAGAGATACTTCTCCATAATTATGTCATCTATATCACAAAGAGCCTCTATCATCTTTTCTCTATATTTTTTTGCCTCTTCAAGATATTCAGCTGGAATCTCAGCCTCTACGAATTTAGCTCCTAAGCTTTCATCATCAAAGTAGTAAGCCTTCATTTCAATTAGATCAATGGGACCTCTAAAAGTATCTTCTTTGCCAATTGGAATCTGTACAGCAACTGGATTAGCACCGAGCTTTTCTATCATACTTTCTATGGACATGAAAAAATCTGCTCCGAGTTTGTCCATCTTGTTCATGAAGGCAATTCTTGGAACTCTGTATTTGTCTGCCTGCCTCCATACTGTTTCGCTTTGCGGTTCAACTCCCGCTGAAGCATCAAATACAGCAATAGCTCCATCAAGAACTCTCAAAGACCTTTCAACTTCAATTGTAAAATCCACATGCCCTGGAGTATCTATAATGTTAATTTTGTGCTCTTTCCACATACAGCTTGTAGATGCAGCTGTTATTGTTATTCCCCGTTCCTGCTCCTGGGGCATCCAGTCCATTACCGCTGTTCCTTCATGAACCTCACCTATCTTATATGTAACCCCTGTATAGTATAGAATTCTCTCGGTAGTTGTTGTTTTACCGGCATCAATATGAGCCATAATACCAATATTTCTTGTTTTTTCAAGTGGGAATCTTTCCATATACTCCTCTACTAAATTAATTACCACCTATAATGAGCAAAGGCTCTATTGGCTTCTGCCATCTTGTGGGTTTCTTCTCTCTTCTTTATTGAAGAACCTACATTATTGTAGGCATCTAATATTTCACCTGCAAGCCTTTCTTTCATAGTTTTCTCTTTTCTCTGTCTGGCGTATGTTGCAAGCCACCTTAAAGCAAGACTCAACCTTCTGTTAGGCCTTACTTCCATTGGCACCTGATAAGTAGCACCTCCAACTCTGCGGGGTCTGACCTCAAGTACAGGCTTAATATTTTCTATCGCCTGCTTAAAAACCTTCAATGGATCCTGACCTGTTTTTTCCTTTATTATTTCAAAAGCTCCATAGCATATCTTCTCACTAATGGACTTTTTTCCATCTTCCATTACTACATTTATTAGCTTTGACACAAGCTTACTCTGATATTTTGGATCAGGCAAAACTTCTCTTTTTGGTACAAAACCTCTTCTTGGCATTTTATACTCCTACCTATTTAGGTCTTTTAGTGCCATACTTGGAACGACTTTTTCTTCTGTTGTTGACACCAGCACAATCAAGAGTTCCTCTAACTATATGATATCTAACACCTGGCAAATCCTTCACTCTTCCACCCCTTACAAGAACTATTGAATGCTCCTGCAAATTATGTCCTTCCCCAGGGATATAGGCTATTACCTCAACCCCATTTGTCAGCCTTACTTTTGCAACCTTTCTTAAGGCTGAGTTAGGCTTCTTAGGAGTAGTTGTATATACTCTTACACATACTCCCCTTCTTTGAGGACATGATTGTAAAGCAGGTGACTTTGTCTTTTTTTCAACCTTTTCCCTGCCTTTTTTAACTAATTGTGAAATTGTCGGCACCTTTTCACCTCATATAATAAGTTCATTTTAACAAATCTTTAACATTCGCAGACAAGACTTTTTAGTTTATCAAAAAATAAAAAATCTGTCAACTCTGTTAAAAAAACTCAATCAAAGTACGTAAAAAATAATTTAACTAATTTTATATTAAAAAAGCAACCCTTGAAAAAACTATATACTAAAACTAAGCTTAAGGATAAAAGAATGAAGACTTGAATAAAAAAGCCCCGGCATAGCCGGGGCACATTTTAAATAGATTGTCTTAAAATGCTACTTTTAAGGCACCTCTACCAGTATAGGCTTTGTAGTCTTCGTTTATGTCTGCTCTTACTCCTAACTCAAAACTTATCTGTTTTGATATACTGTGGCTTAATCCTGCATGAATTACCAAAGTGGTGTCAGCAATGCTTTTTTCAAGTTTATACTTTGGCTGACCAGGTGAATAACTTATTACTGAGATATCATTGTCTCCTAAAGCCTGTTCTAAACGCAATCCACCAAATATCTGAGTTAAATTTAAGTCAGCTCTCAAATTAAATCCTGCAATTGCTTTGAATACATCAAGGCTGTCAGGCTCATAGACTCTCTCAAATGATGGATTTGCGGAAACAGATGTGGTAAAACTCTTTGTTTTGTAATGGCCATAGGAGAAACCTAACTCAGGCACAAACTTAATTTTATCACCAAAGAGATATCCAGCAGTTATCTCATTATAGAGACCTCTACTTTTGTATTCTGCAGTTTCAGCTAATTCATAGTTCAATCCAGTTTTTCCAGTGTAATCATGATTTGCGGTATATACAGAAGCTATAAATCTCACATACCATGGATTTGGTGAATAAGTAAAGCCTAATCCTCCAAGGAATATATCTTGATTTTCATCTGTCGCTCCGACTGTTTTAAAATCAAGATTATTTCTTAAGTATCCTGCAAAAATTCCTCCATAAAGAGTATCGGTTAGCTTTCCACCAAATCCAAAGGAAAAGCCATAACTGTCTGCATCAAATCCTAAGTCTTTTGCCTTAGTTTTTGTATAAACAGGCACAAACCAAACTCCCTTTGAGTAAACAGGAGTAGTCCTAAGAGGAACATCTGAAACAACAGAAGATGCAAACATTAAGGATTTATAGTCAGACTGTCCAACAATAAATGGAGAGAATACAGGAGAAAAGGTTAAAACTCCCACTAACATATTGATTGAGATTGGAGTGGCTGCCATTGCACCTATAACTGGCATTATAGCATACTCAGACTGAGGTTCATAAGTAAACATAACAGCAGAGTTTGCTCCTAAATCCTCTCCAGCCCAACTCACATTAATGTTGAAATTTAAAAATCCTCTCTCAAGACCACCCCACTCTCCTTCAACTTCTCCACCTTCGTTGTATATTAGATAATACTTTTCATTTAATTTTAGATTTCTTCTGTCTGCATGGGCAATTAAAACGGCATTGTTTAAATTTAAAGTACCTGATGTAACATAAATTGGTCTTTGATTTAGATTGGTTGAATTGTCTGATGAAGGATTAATTCCCGGAGTTCCAAAGGTAATAGCAAATTTATCCTTAAGTGTTACATTACCCCCTTCTATCCATAAAGTATGGGCTTTTACACCAGGGACTGTGCTTTCTATATTAATTGAACCTGTATTTGAGAGATTTACATAGCCATCATTAATTCTTATTCCAGCAATTTTAATTTTTGTTTTATCTGCATCTGAAGGTGCCTCAACTTTAACGGAGATTATTCCCTTATTTGTTATTTGTGAAGGAGTATCTTGATTTTGATTAC
>JANXBR010000087.1 GCA_025060625.1 Thermodesulfovibrio sp. | reverse complement strand
TCTGTGGATAGTCCTTTTATATTAGCAAAGTTTTAGAAATTTTGTCATTTAAAATTAAGCTTGTCATTCTGAGTTTTATAGTGAAGCACGGGTAACCAAAAAGTAACCACCCCATCTGCATCCTCAATTTGCACCCTTATCTGAGCTGTTTTTGCATTTACTGGTACTACCTTTACCCAGCATCCTGCGTGTAAATCTGGAAGTCCAATCGTAGTCGCTTTGCCCTGAACCTCTTTCATACTGTTTAAAAAGGCTTGCCTTTTGGCTATCTCTTTGGCTTGTTTTTTACTCTCTACTTTTTTATTGATTTTTTTACACCTCTACTGGTTTTTATTTAAGACTGTTTGGTATCTTGAAGTATTGGTTACGAGTATCTGATAGCATAAATAAATCTGCATAAGTTTAAGACCTTTTTAGAAGGAAAAAAAAGGTGTTAAAAATAAAGTCGTCTTTAAACTAAGGGTCATCAAGTTTCACAACTCCTTTGGCAAAAAACCACAGGCAAAGTTTTTGGTATCTGGAAAGCTACGATCTATAGATAAAAGAAACTTCTCAAAGAGAGTGGAGGAAGACTTGAAAGTCTTATATCCAAACCGAGGAAGCTTTAAGTCCTTAGTGGATAGATTTTTTTAGGCAAAAAGGCGTAGTTTTGGTATCAGTATTCAAGACTTAAAGGATGACAAGGTATTTGAAAGAAAGGAAGAAAGAGAAAGCGGTATAAAGAGAGTAAGTCGGGGACTTAAGCCTGGAGACTTAGTAAGATGGATGTGATGGTGTATTTTTGGATGGGGTTAGGAAGTATGTTTTGGTAGCGAAGGATGTGGCAAGCAGATTTAGATTTAGCTTATGCTTATTTACTAATTACAGTTTTACTCTTTAGTTAAAAGTTTACCTACGCGTTTTACGAAATCTTGCAAGGATCGGCACCTGGTACTGCCCATCTCTTGCAGCATCAGGAATGCTTTCTGTATTTTTGGATAAGTGGCTTGTAGCCACTTGTTTAACTCCTTTTCTACGTCTATATAATATAGGAAACCAATCTCAAGTGTTTCTTGGATAGATTCCAATTTATCAACACTATCCTTATATTCTTTTTGAAGGTTTGCCAGTTTTTCTTTTAGTTCAGGAAACTCAGGAAGCTTTTCCAATTCGACCATAATTAAGGGGCTTCCTTCTAAATAACTATCTACGTAATAGTATTCGTCATAGCAATATTCTTTATTTTCATAAAACCGCATATTTTCCCCTACAATAAAGGCATCCGTCATGCCCTTCAAGCACTTTCCGAGCAATAGTATATATTTAACTCCAATACTATCAAAAATTTCTTTTAATCTTTTTCCGTAACAAGTTATAGGAGGAGAAGGTTTATCTTGTGGTAGCATAGACTGAGTATAATATAATCTTGTTTCTTCCCTGAGCCTCCTCCATCTGGAGGAGTGCTCTTCTTCTCTTCTTTTCATTTCTTCACGGAGTTTTTCCAATTCTTCTTTTCTTTTTAAGAGTTCAGCATATATTACCAACACTTGTTGCTTTATTCCCAAATAATCCAAAATTTTTATTTCTACCTCGTCTTCTACTTTCAGCTTGTTCATTATACTAATATCTTCCTCTGAAAAATCTTTCTTTATTCTTTTATATCCACACCTAATACAAGTTTCATAACCGACGTCGGAACTGCGAAAAATATGAGGGGTATATTCTTTACATTCAACTCCACACTTACTGCACGTCTTTATCTTTAAACACCTCTCATCATCCCTCGAAACCGGAACGTATTTTATTGTATAATCATGCGGACTAAATTGTCCGCATATATGGCATTCCCCGCAAGTACAGTAATGTTTTTCTGCAATTCTATATATAGGAACCTGTTTTCCCCGCTTATCTATAATATACTTCAACAGCTCCAACTTATATGTGGCCTCAGGATCTATATTTATTTTTTCCTGCTGTCTACTTGATATAATGCCAAAATGAGGAAGTTTAATACAATACCCCTTATCAGACTCAATTATTTGTCCACCACGAACAAATAAAGTGGTCTCCTTCATATTTAACCTCCTTTTTTGAAACTTTACTAATTTTAAACCTACTACTTTAAATCTTACCTTTACAATTTTTCGCTAAGTTATTTATAATTTCTTTCACTGGAGCATCAATGACTCTTATAAATCCAGTTGTGTGTTTAAAAATAACGTTATCGCTAAACAAAGATGCGATTTTATCTGCATATTTTATTGTTTTTTCTTTATAAGGTTGCATTGTGTTGACGATTAATATAGACCCCCTTTTTAGAACTAATGAACTGAGAAAATTCTTGACTTTATATTTTAATCTTTCGGATATTCTGGATTTCTACGGAATTAGAATTAACGATACTATTAATATTGTTTTCATCTACAACCAACTCACTTATACTAATACAAGATTTAGCACGTTCTATTCTATTTTCATATTCTTTAACAAACGATTGGCATAAATCTTGAAAAAATTTTATATAATCTGCATAGTCACGTACGTAATCTTTTGCACGTTCACGGAACTCTATGAAGTAACTTCTTTCATAATGGGGTTCTTTCTCTAAGTCTATTATAAAATTTTTCAAACATATATGTTCATTACTACGGGGAGAGCCTGAAGAATATAGTATGAGAGGATATTTTTTCAAGCAAATAGAACAAGCAATACAGGGCTTAGAGAAAAACTTTGCCCATTCTACAACGTCTTTAATATCAAAGATTGGGTTTATATTTAAACGTTTCCATTCACTATCTTCAACCCAAAGACGTAAGGAGACTTTTGGTCTCCACAGTCCTTGAGGTTTGGGATGGAAGACTATTTTCCACTTCATATATTTACCCCCTTAATATTTTTTATGCATCATAGCTGAATTTTTTTTACTCTATTAGTATCCCAACTCCTTTTTGAAAATTTCTCTTTTTTCTTCCAGACTGCAGTTTTTATATTTTTTTCGCAATTCCCATGCTTTTGCAGATTTTCTTTTTAACGTACGAGTTAAGTCTTTCACGTCATAGAACTTAGCGTTGGCGTAAGTTTTCATTTCTCGTAAAATATTCTTTAATTTTTCAGACTTTGCATAAGCTGTTTTCCCGTTTGTTACTAGAAAAATCTCTTTGATTAACCTGTAAGCTTCATCTATTTTTTGGCTTATTTTTTGATCTTGTTCGTCGAATTCAATATTATCCGGGTGATCTGGGTCGTACTCTTCTTTTACTTTGACGTATCCGTTGAAGCTACTGTAGGTTCTGAGTAGTAGCCATAGGTCGATTGCTTCATCGGGAACTATTTCATCTGTGGATAAGGATTCTATGATTTCTCGTAAGTTTTCTACGGGTATAGGCAAATCTGTAGTCTTGGATCCAAAAGAGTTATCGTTATCAGATTCAATATCGCCCGAAAATTCGTTATCCAAGTCATTGTTATTAAAGTTATCCTGATATTCGAAAAGGTAATTTTCGAGACTAAGTTTTACGGTATCAGAAAGAGTGGGTAAGATATATTTATAGTAAGCATTTAAAAGTGTATAAAAGTCCCGAAAATAAAGGACGTCTTTAACTTTGTAACCAAGATTATACCAGATCTTAACCAAACGAATAACGTCAGATCGTAGAACGTTTTTTCCAGAGGTATGTTTAGTTGTATTTTTCAGAATGATATCTGCAACATTTCTAATCAAAATATTAGTAGTATCATCTATTTCTTCAACAAATAATCTATATTCAACTTCATCGTTTTCATTATCGTCATTTTGCCAAGCAGGGCCATCTGGGTCAGGGGTGTAGTGAATGCAAAAGAGTTTCCTTTTGCACTCACCACAATCTACGTCGTAACAACGTTTTTCTTCATAGTCATAATAGATATAAAACATATATCCCTCCTTTTTGTTATTTTTTTTTTTTTTTCTCACCCTAAGTCAGGCCCCTTTGAAATATTTGAACTTTTGAAATATTTGAAAGAGGGCAAAGAAAGAGCGAAGGGCGTTTCTATTAGGTGTTTCTTAATAGGTGTTTTTTAAAGCTTTTCTGCACTAGTTTTACTATTTCTCCTTACGTAGTTAGTGAGATTAAGTATAATTAAGCATAAACGAGAAAAATAGAAGCCCCTACCGAGCCGACTTTTCGGCAGATTTTTCGGCAGGGGCTCAGAGGAGGGAGAATTGAGGAGGGAAGTTCATATTTTTTATTAAGTTTAAAAAAAGTCAAGGACTTTGAGTTATTTTTCATTTATTTGTCAATTAATCCGAGCCACTTTGCGTAGTTTATCCAAATGACGTCGTTATACTGAAGACCTGAAACTAGATTTTGGAAAAATTCGAACAAGTGTGAGTCGTTCACGGGGACGTTTTTCCACTCTTCTGAAGAGAGATCTAGGGTTAAGACTTCCAAGCTAGATATGCTAGGTATGAAGCCTGCGAAAAGACAAATGGGAAGAAGATGGGGATAAACTTTTATTTTGTTTGCAATTTTTCTAGTGATGAATTTATGAACTTGTTCTGGATTTAGGTAAACGTTTTTTAGTAAGTTTAAGTAGAACTTTATATTTTTTTCCGTTACGTGAAAGCGGTTTTTTAGAGCTAACCAGAGTAGGATTTCACCTCCTCCGTAGATGGCGTTCCAGAGAAGGTCGTTGACTTGAAAGTAGACGTGTCCCAATTCGTGAATTGCGATTAGTGGAGAAGGAGGCATTTCTCTGAAGGAGACTTTTTTTAATTTGTTGAATGCTATAGCTAGAGTTTTTGAGCTGTAGCCTTTGAGTTTTTCTATTTCTTGGTTAAATTTTTCTTTTGAGATTTTTCCTTGAGCGAGTAATTTTTCAAGGTTTTGGATAGAATTAATGATTTCTGGATTATGATCAGCAATGGCAAACTCGGACGTCCACGGGATAATTTCTATCTCTT
>JANXBR010000086.1 GCA_025060625.1 Thermodesulfovibrio sp. | reverse complement strand
ACTGAAGCATCAGACCATAGTATATCTATAATTAAATCTCTTCTTGATTTGTCATCTATCTTTTGTCCATGAAGAGGAAATCCAGCATGGGATGCTACGACTCCATTTATTGTCTGAATCATTAAAGGCATCTCCTTAAAAAGACTTACAGCAGAATCATGAATCTTTATACCTATACTTCCAAATATATCTATAAGTTCGCTGTCAAATTCATAAGGATGACAATATACTGAATAGTGTGCCTCGTGGTTTCCTTTTAGAATAAAGATTCTATCTGGAAAGTTTATCTTAAGCAAGCATAGATAGACAAGATTATATAGAGAACCTTCTGGTTCAGGTTCTCTATCTATGTAATCACCAAGAAAAATTAAATTTAAATTACTTTGCTGAAAAAAATTTTTTACAGTATGCTTTGTAGTTGAAAAATCTCCGTGAATATCTCCAATAAACACTGCCTCTCCTTCTGAGGCATTAAGCTTTATATAAGCAGGTTCTTCGGTTAAAATCTCAGTTGCCCTCTCTAAAATTTTAATAATTTCATCAGGTGCTAAGCTTTCAATTATTTCAGGATTATAAATAATCTCTGAATACATCTATTAACTCCGAAGAATTTTCATATTATTTATAATAAAATTATGCGATTGGAAAAGGAAAGAAAAGAAATCGTAAAGTTTATAAAAAAGATTTATCAAAAAGGACTTGTTACAGCAAGTAGCAAAAATTTAATTGTAAAAAAATTCTTGATTAACAAAAATCCACACTTGGAGAAGAAATCAAAGTTGCAAAATATGGAGTTCATAGCACTTAAGATTAAACAAATGAAACTACTAAAGCATTAGAAGTTTTTTCCTGACTTTGAAAGTTAAAATTTAAAATAATAAGCACCTTCCACATCTAATGCACTACTTAATTATTTTCTCTGATGATTACTTGTTGAATTTTCACCTCTAATACCTTCAATCTCTTATCAATCTCTTATCAATCTCTTCAAATATCTCTTTTCTTACATAATTATATCAAGACTTTTCCTTTGATCTACGATTAACTTCTTCCATAAGTCCTCTATTGCAAATATCTGTCTAAATTAGAATAAAGCTGAAATTGCTCTTATATCTTTTATTAAAAATTTATGATTTATTTCAGAAAGATAGCCTAATTTTTTTAATTTACTTATTACTCTAATAGCTGTTTCTGTTGTTGTACCCGTCATTTCAGCAAGTTGCTGTTTTGTTATTCTAAAATCAATAAGAACACCCTCTGTTGTGTTTTTACCATATTTATTTGCCAGTTTAAGAAGTTGATAGGCTATTCTTGAGGATACCTCTTCAAGTGCGATATTTTTTAAACTTTCTATGCCGGATTTTAATCTCACTGTGATATGATGTAGCATTTGGGTTTCAAGATGTGGGTATTTATTTATAACCTGAAGAAAAACTTTTGCAGGAATTCTCCCAACATCACAGTTTTCCATTGCGATAGCATTTGCAGGAAAGGGAAAGTTCTTAAGAACAGCGAGAGCTCCAAAAAAGTCAGGTGCATCTATTATTTCAAGAACAATCTCTCTTCCATCGGAGGCAAATTTTGATATTTTAACCTTGCCTTTAAATAAAATATATAATCCATCGGGAGTTTGTCCTTCTAAAAAAATGGTTTCCCTTTTTCTGAACTTTAAGATTTTAAGATTATTCTCAAGAGTTTTTAGGTCTTCTTCTGTAAGATTTTTTAGTATTGACAAATCTTTTAACATAGATAATTTTAACAGATTTTTTAAAGTTAAATGATAGGCATTAAATTTAACTTATTTAACTAATAGCCCATCTTTGAATTTAAAAACTTTTGGTGCTTTTTTGGCTAAATCCAAGTTATGAGTTGCTACAATTATTGTGAGACCTTTATTATTCAGAGTTCTAAATATTTCAAATATTCTCTCACTATTTTCCGTATCAAGACTGCCTGTGGGTTCATCGGCAAGTAATATCTCAGGTTCATTAGCAAGAGCCCTTGCTATTGCCACTCTCTGCATTTCTCCGCCACTTAATTGATGAGGTTTGTGATTTATACGATGGGATAGTCCTAAATCTTCAATGAGGGATAAAATTTTTTTTCTATAATTTTTTTTTCTACTAAAAAGTACAGGTAGGGCTATATTTTCATAGATGTTTAATCCAGGAATAAGATAAAAATTTTGGAAAACAAAACCTATTTTTTGTCTTCTTATATTAATCAAATCTTTCTTTTTAGAATTTTTAATGTTTATTCCATCAATAATGACTTCACCTTCTGTGGGACTGTCAAGACAACCTATTATATGTAAAAAAGTTGATTTTCCTGAACCTGATGGTCCTGTTATAGCAATAAATTCTCCTTTTTCAATAGAACAATCTATTCCTTTAAGGGCATATAGTTTCTCTGCACCTCTTTTATATATTTTTTTTATATTTTTTATTTCAATCATGTTTTTATTACCTCAATAGGATTTATTTTAGAAGCTCTATAGGCAGGATAAAGCCCAGAAACTACTCCTATAAAGAGGGAAAATATCAAACAGACTAAGGCTATATGAAACTCAAAAGTTATTAGTTTGCCTGAGGGGAGATAAAATAGAAATTTCTTGAGAAATTTTTCAATTACTGTAGAAGAAATCACAGAAAATAAGATTCCAATGACACCACCCAAAATACTAAGTAATATATTTTCCATTATTATTATTCTGAAGATATCAAATTTTGAAGCACCAATTGCTCTCATAATTCCTATTTCTGATGTTCTCTCAAAAACTGAAGTAAGAATAGAGTTCATTACACCTACTGCACTAATAATAATAGCAATTATAGCTATTGAAAGACTCAATATTTTTGCAGAAGTTGCCATAACTGAAAGACTGTTTACAACTTGACTCATGGTTACTATTTGAATGCCTGGAATTTTATTTGATATATCTTCAGTTATTTTATTTAAATCTCCAATATTTTTAATTCTTATACCAATAGCAGATGCCTTACCTTCCTTATTTAATAATTTTTGTAAGCTTTTTAGAGATATATAAACATAGGCATCCTCTTGGCTAAAAGTCCTTTTTACGATTCCTGATACCCTGAATTGAACGCCTTTGTAGTTTAAGGTGTCACCAATTTTTATTTTATAATGTTCTGCTATATCTGAACCTATAATAATCTCGTAATCATTTGTTGGAATATTTCCTTCAATATCCCAATAGGGCTTTAGAATTTTTAAAATTGAGAACTCTATTCCGTATAGAATATCTATTCTGTCATACTTAATATTAGGAGCCTGAGTAACTATTATTGGAGATATGAGCTCTATTTCTCTGAAACTTCTTAATTTTTCAGTTATATCCATATCTAAAAATTTAGGAGAGACTGCTCCATGTAAAATCAAAGATGCTACTTCATGGGGACACCCAGAAGGAACTATCATAAAATGTAACCCTGTCTTTTCTGTCTCTTTTTTTATATTTCTCTCAAAACCTCTATTAAATGAGAAAATAGAAAAAAGTATGGCAATAGATGCAGAGATACCTATTAATGTCAAAAGAGTCCTGATTTTGTTTCTAAGAAGAGAGTTAATGTACAACTTTAAAAAGGTCATTAATTGATTTCTAATCCCTCTGCATTTATTATTGTATTCCCTTCCATAGTAACTATTTTACCCATTACTACAGCTCTTTTACCTGTCTTAGGAGGTAAATTTATGCCCATAGGTGCAAGATTGATAAATATAGTACCTGTATTGTCATTAATAAAAAACCAACAACCTTTGCTTTGACATTGTGTTATTATTATTCCCTCAACTATTACCTTCTGCCCAATCAAAGATTGATTAATAAAAATATCTTTAATTTTCACCTTATTCAAAGATTTATCAAGGTCTTTTCCATATTTTTCTGCGCTACATGATGATAAAGAAAATAAAATTATAATTATTAATATAAATGTTGTAATTTTCTTTATCACAGAATCCTCCGAAAAAATATAAATATAATTATTATAAAATGACAACTGCTAAAAATAAAGCTTCTACACTTAATCTTTAAGTGTAGAAGCTTTATGTTATTAGCTAAATTACTTAAGCATAGCCTCTATATTCTGTTGTACTCCATAGGGATCTTTAAATTCCTGTTCAGGTTTGAAGTTAAGTTTTTTGGTTCCTCTATTGTTTAGATATTTTGTTAGTTCAAGGTCAACCTTTACAGGCACCTGAACTCCTGCATTGCTAAGCATTGCTCTTAAGAGCATCTCAGAGTTAGATGCATAGGCATAGGCATCACCAAGTATTCTTCCTGCTTCAGTGGGATTATGAAATCCAACTGAGTTTTCTGCAATTATAAAAATCAATCTATACATTGCTTCGAGATACATATCCTTTGCCTTATCATAAAGCTTCTGGTCTATTTGTTTTCCTTCTTGCTGAACTTTATGGGTAAATTCAAATATTTTTGCTGCACGGGCTATCTGATTTCCTGCTCTTATAATTAGACTTACTGTTCTGTCTTGTATTGTAAGCACTTGTTGTTTTAACCACTCAGGAGTCTGACTATGACATTGTAGACATGGTCTCATATCATTTTTAAGGGGACTCATAATTCTATGTTCAGACACCTTAAATCCACCAGCCTTTTTAAAAGGCATATGACAGTCTGCACAGGATGCACCAGCATTCCAGTGTATTGAGTTATTAGAGAAAAATTCATATTCAGGATGCCTTATAAAGCCAAGTTTAAATCCTGTAACTGCTTGTTTCCATTCTTCATAGGACGGATCGCTTTTGATTATTTTTATTATATTTTCAATGGATATTCCACCAATTTTGCTGTTTTGCCATGGTAAGAAGATTCCCTTAGGTTTCATTTCCTGATCTCTTGGAATTATATAGGTCACATGACATTGAGCACACACTAAGCTACGCATGTGCTGATGAGGTATGTTATTAATATCAACTCCCATACTCTGAAGAGCTTTTCCAAGAGTAAACTGTCTGCTAATCTTTAAGGAGGCATCCTTAGAATTATGGCAGTCTGCACAGGAGTCTCCCAATTCTCTATGTTTTTCTGGAATCCAGTTAATAGCCTCTCTAAAAGGTGTATTGTAATAGGCAAGTCCATATTTTGCCTCAAGCTGAGGTGCATAGG
>JANXBR010000085.1 GCA_025060625.1 Thermodesulfovibrio sp. | reverse complement strand
GGTAAGAAAAAGTATATCATCCACTGAAACAGAAGCATTAAAGCTTAAGGTAATAGATTTAATAGCCGATAATTTAGAAACTCTTATTAAGGACTTACATGGTATGAAGGTAAAAACATTAAGGGGTGAGGTTACTTTAAATACAAAGACAGCAAAGATAAATAAGATTGAGATGAACTTCAGAGAGAAGTTTCTTAATTTTATAAGTGATCCAAACATTGCCTATATTCTTCTTATGATTGGAATATATGGAATTATATTTGAGCTAAGCAATCCGGGAGCAATACTTCCAGGTGTAATTGGTGCAATATCTTTGCTTCTTGCATTTTATAGTTTACAAACTCTTCCAATAAACTATGCTGCTGCAGGACTTATTCTTCTTGGTGTAATCTTGTTTATTCTTGAGCTTAAGTTTACATCCTATGGATTGCTAACTCTTGGAGGTATAGTATGTTTTATACTTGGATCAATAATGCTCTTTGATACAGCAAATCCTTTATTTAAGCTCTCTTTGTCAGTTATTATTCCTGTGACAATTGTTACAGCTTTGTTTTTTGCTGTTTTACTTAGGCTTGCTTACAAGGCACATAAAAGAAAGCCTGTAACAGGAGTTGAGGAACTAATTGGATTACAAGGTGTAGCAAAGACAGATATTGACAGCCAAAGAGGAATGGTTATGGTTCATGGAGAGTTGTGGCAAGCTGTATCGGATCAGGAAATAAAAAAAGATGAAGAGGTCATAGTAGAAGAACTAAGAGGACTTACTCTTAAGGTGAGGAAAAAAAATTGAAGGCTTTGGTTACTGGTGCAACAGGCTTTATAGGAAGTCATCTTACAGAGGCTCTTATAAAGGAGAATTTTGATGTTTACTGTATTGTGAGAAATCCACTAAAGCTTCGTTTTCTTCAGGGATTAAATGTAAGGCTAATTCAGGGAGATTGCTCCCAAAAAGAGACCATTGAAAAAATTGATTGGAATTTTGACTATGTTTTTAATCTCTCAGGAATTACAAAGGCATCGCATCCTGAAGAGTTTTTTCAATCAAACTATATTGGAACAAAAAATCTTGTAGAGTTAGTGGCTGAGAGAAATCCTTCAATTAAAAGATTTGTTCATGTAATCAGTCTTGCAGCTGTAGGACCTTGTAAAGATGGATTTTCAGTTACAGAAAATACAGAGCCATCACCTGTATCTGATTACGGAAAGAGCAAACTTCTTGGAGAGAGGGCTGTGATTTTTTTTAAAGATAAAATACCAATTACAATAATAAGACCTCCTGCTGTTTATGGACCAAGAGACATTGACTTTCTTACATTTTTTAAGATGATTAAGTCAGGTATAGTGTTTTACTTTGTTAATGGGGTTTATTCAATGATTTATGTAGATGACCTAATAAATGGTATTATTACTGCATCAAAGAGTGAAAAGGCAGTTGGTGAAACATTCTTTATTGCTGATTCCCAGCCTTATAATACTCATCAGATAGTTGAGGCTATATCTGAGGCATTAGGTAAAAGACCTATAAAAATTAAAATTCCCCAGAGAATTGGGAAGTTTTTGATAGGAGTATTTCAAAAATTTGATAAAAAAAGTATAATAAATAGCGATAAACTCAAAGAGCTTGCTCAGCCCTGCTGGGCTTGTAATACACAAAAAGCTGAGCAATTGCTTGGCTTCAAAACAAAAATCAACTTAAAGGAAGGGATGGAATGGACAGCAAAATGGTACAGAATGAATCAATGGTTATGAGAAAGGATGTATTTGAAAAGTGTTTTAAATTTACAATAGCCTATGAACTTCAAAAAATTGGAGTCTATCCATACTTTAGGATGATTGAGTCTGCTCAGGGTCCTGAAGTAATAATGAATGGAAGAAAAATGATAATGATAGGCTCAAATAACTATCTTGGTCTTACTAATCATCCAAAAGTTAAGGAAGCTGCAATAAATGCCATAAAAAAATATGGAACAGGATGTGCTGGCTCAAGATTCCTAAATGGAACACTTGACATTCATGTGGAGCTTGAGGAAAAACTGGCAAGATTTATGAGAAAGGAAGCAGCTTTAATATTTACAACAGGATTTCAAGTAAATCTTGGAGTAATCTCCTCATTAATTGGAAAGGATGATGTAGTAATCATTGATAAGATGGATCATGCAAGTATTGTTGATGGATGCCGTCTTTCTTTTGGTGAGGTTAAACGTTACAAGCATAATGATATTGATGATTTAGAGAGAGTTCTTAAAGAATCTGATAATAAAGCGGCTCTTGTAGTTGTTGATGGAGTATTTAGTATGGAAGGTGATATAGTTAAACTTCCAGAAGTTGTAGCTCTTTGTAAAAAATATGGAGCAAGACTAATGGTTGATGATGCTCATGGAATAGGAGTTCTTGGAGCAACAGGTCGCGGTACTGCAGAACACTTTGGACTTGAAGATGAAGTTGATATGATAATGGGAACATACAGTAAGTCTCTTGCATCAATTGGAGGATTTATTGCTGGACAAAAAGATGTTATAAACTATATAAAACACTTTGCAAGAGCCTTTATATTCAGTGCAAGCCCACCACCTGCTTCAGTTGCTGCAGTTTCAGCAGCAATAGATATCATTGAAAGTGAACCAGAACGCAGGGAAAAACTTTGGAAAAATACAAATAAAATGCTTAAAGGATTTAGAGAACTTGGATTTGATATCGGAGTGGCAGAGACACCAATAATTCCTGTAATTGTTGGAGAAGATGAACTTGCCTTTAAATTTGTAATGATGCTTCAAGAAGAGGGAATATTTGCTAATGTTGCTGTATCTCCAGCAGTCCCACCCGGAAAGGCACTCATAAGGACAAGTTATATGGCAACTCATACTGATGAACATCTTGATAGAGTTCTTGAGGCATTTAAAAAAGTCGGTAAAGCATTAGGAGTAATTTAAAATTTATTTTTCTGAAAAAAGTTATCTTGCATAAACAGATTCTATACGGGAATAGGTATTTTCAGGACCTGATGCCTCTGAGATTATGGTATAAATAAAACCTTTGTATCCTGCAGCCAACTTTGAGTAAGCCACTCCTGTTATCTCATATCCTGGTGGAGCTTTATATGCACTTAAGCAAACAGTTATATTATTTGTAAAAAGAGCACTACTTCCATATAGTCTAAACTTAAGCTCAATAGGTCTTGATGTGCATTCTCCAACAGTGTATTCATTAAAGGAACCAGACTGAATCATTATAACAGCATGATGAGCACCTCCAACTGCTGCATCACGAACAGAAGAGTATGTTTTTATTGTCTCAGATGTAGCTAAGAGTTTTGTAAGAGCAAAATAAAGGCCTGCAAGAGCTAACAAGCCAAAAAATGCAATCAATATTGCAGAAAAAAGAGATGCTCCAGAATTCTCTATTGATAGTTTCTTAAGTGAATATCTTGCTCTATCACTTTCCATCTATACCACCTCCCATTATTATTCCACCATGTGCTGTCTATGGAAGGTCCTCCACCACAGTCTGAACTAAACCGAGGAGTAGTTGTTGCAGTATCCTGTATTCCACCAACTTGAATAATAAGGCATATACGAAATAGTTTAAGATTATAGTTTTGAATATCTGAAGAAGATAAAGAGTCTTGATAGACAATTGAAGCACCTCTTTGTATACCTGCACGGATTTTAAATCCATTCTGTAATATACAGGAGACAACAGGTTGATTTGCTTGATAGCCTGCATGTCCTGCTGTTCCGATTGTTTTTACAAGATTGTATGTTCCTTGAGCACATTCTTTTGGTAGATTTGTCTGTGTAAGAGTATAGGTAACCATAAAGGATTGAGGATATCTATAGTTGTCATTTAATGTGGCATAAAAAGCTACACCACTCATACCTGTTAGGTCATTACATAGATAGTCAAGACTTGATGGACATAGATTTTTTTTAGTTAAAGGATCAAGCACAGTATACCAAGCATTGGGGAATTCACAGTTTTTTCCCATAAAATTTTTACTATTTGTAGTTAAGATGCCATTTCTTAAAAATCCCAAACATCCAGACCATATCTCTTCTCTTGAGGCTAAGGATGGAAATCTCACACTTGCAGATCCTATTGTTGTTAAGGTAAGATTATCAATATCTATTCCAAATCCCGCAGATTCAATATCTTTTATTAATTGATTAATAAGAACTACAACATCAGCTTCCTGTTTTGCCACAAAGTGTCCTGCTACATTTTCCTTTGCTATGAAGCGATAGGCAGAGAGAATACCTCCAGCTAAGACACCTATCAATGTAATTACTATTAATATTTCCAAAATTGAGTATCCTTTTTTCATCTCTTTTCTTTGATGACCACTGATGTGATTTGTTTAAAAGTATTAGTAAAGGGTTCAAAATACCATATCAATACTGAAGTTGCTTTTCCTGTTTCTCTTCCATAATCGTCAATCATTCTTGCCACATTCATAGCTAAGTATACTCTTTTGCCTGAAAATCCTTCATAGGTGCATATGGGAAGAGTATTTGGACAGTTCATTCCACGACATATACATTGTGAATTTACATTGTTAGATGAGGGATAGAGTCTTAAATTTGAAGAAAGTCCATCAATTGGATTTGTTAGAGTAGGTGAACCTAAGTTATAGAAATCTGTCTGAGTTTCAAAGAAACTGCATGATGTTGAACTACATATAACATTGTTCCATGATGGATTATTTGCATAAAGTATTGATCTAACTCCGCTTTCATCACTTGCATAGGGAAGGCTTTCAACATAGGCTGTAAACTGTTTTGCTATCTCAGTTGCCCTGTCTTTCATCTTTGCTCTTATGGAAAACTTATTATACTCAAGAATACCTCTTAAAAGACCAAGCATAACAATGAGTACAATAAGCATTGCAATCAAAAGCTCAATAAGTGTAAAACCTTTATTATCTAATCTGAACCCTTCCATATCTGCTTATGTCTATTATTTTTAGAGAATTATTGATGTTCTTTAATGTTATACTTGTCATTCCCAATGCACATGTTGTGTTTCTTGGATATCCCTTTCTGTCAAAAACTATTATCTGAGGATTAGTTGCAGTTATTCCAGATATAAAATCTTGTGATTTAAATAACTCAGCATTACTAAAATTACAGTCTCCATCTAAATCTTTGAATATAGTATAGCTACTTAGATTGATTAATAATCCATGAGGTTC
>JANXBR010000084.1 GCA_025060625.1 Thermodesulfovibrio sp. | reverse complement strand
GGATTGCGACTTTCTAATTTCGTGTGAATATCCCGTTAAATAACTTTCAAGTCGGAAAATAAGACCTCCTATAAAAGGGATTGCGACTCCAACTCTACGAAATTCGCAGCCATAAACAGTTTCAAGTCGGAAAATAAGACCTCCTATAAAAGGGATTGCGATTTCAGTGAATTCAATACAATGATGTTTTGGATATGATTGCTTAAGTGTGATTAATTAAGTGAAAAAACTTAAATATTTAACTCAAACTCAGAAATTCCGAACCCCAATTACACAAGAATAAAATACCTACTCAAAACCAATTTCCTTTAGACTCCTTGGAAACTGAAGTCCTTCATCTGTATTTACTCCAATTTTCTTTAAACCCTCAAGGATAAACTCTCTGAATATTCTCTGAATCTCTTCAAATTCTTCTTTAAGTATTGGTTTTTCTCCATGAGCAAGAATTGAATTGTTTCTTCGCTCAAGTGCATTGAGAAGATATTTTTTTCTATCAAGATAAAACTTACCAAGAATATCATCAAATGCTGCTAATAGCTCGTAATCACCTACAAGTCCTATCTTAACTTTCCCCTTTTCATCCCTTGCCTTTTCACAAATACCTCTCAGATAATTACGGACTTTCTCAGGTAGTACATCTATTTCGTTACAATTAATTTCTGAAGAATCTATTTTGTATTCATTTTTCAATCTAATCTGTGCCATCATTTCAATGACTCTATAATATCTTGCCACTGCATCGTCATACCTTTCCTGAATCACCCTGCGTTCAGCATTTAAAATTAAGTCAATCACCTTGCAATAGCCACTTGATTTTATTTTTCCCGTTATCTTCTTTCCCCAGATTCTATAATTGTTTAGGCATTCAAACATCTCTGAATTTCTATCAAGTGAATTAAGTAGATTTTCCAACATTTCAATTGCGTTATTGTGATCAAACTTATCCCAAAGAATGAAGACTTTCATAACATTCCTAAGATTAAGAAGCATATTTCTTTTCTTTGTCTCTAAGCTTCTGTTTTTTAGAATTTCTGATGTTCTTTCAGAAATATCATCATAGTAGAACTTTTTCATCAATATATCAAAGTATTTAAGTTCTCTTTTATAGTTTAAGTTTTCCTTGCTAATCAATACTGGAGTATCACCAGAGTCTATCTTAATCAGGTTTGGCCTCGGTCCAACATTTATCTGAAGTTGCCAACCTTCTTGAAATAGGGCAAGTAAAGCTAAGGCAATGCTCATGCTCTTTGTTCCACCTGTGTAGTTTGCAATTATCTCTAAGGTCTCTTCATCTCTGAATCTACTTTTTAACCGAGAGATTAAGTCTGTCTCAAGATATTCATAAATCTTGTCTATATCATCAACATACTCCAGTTCAATTAATATTTTTTCATATTTATCCTTTGGTAGTCCTGTTTCCTTAGCAATTATAATTTCTCCTTCCTTTATGGGTTCTCCATCAACCAGTCTCTCAGAGGCATTCTCAGGCCTTCCTTTAGAACATATAAAATAGATGTAGTCAAAATTTTCTGATTTTATTGCATTAATAATTGGCATAGGGCTTCCACCCACAGTGAAAATAGCTACTCTTTTCATACTCCCACCTCAAAAATATTTTTTGTGAAATTTATCATAAGTTTATGCTAAAAAACAAGAAAATTTGAAATTTTTATACTATGATTTGATAAAATTTTAGTAAAATGAAGATAGATCTAACATTAAATTTTTCAAAGTTTTCTCTTAACATAAGCCACAGGTTAATTACTAATCTTGGAGAGTTTTCAATCTTCTGTATTAAGGCAATTGCAGAGGGACTAACATTAGACAAAATTTCATCAATTACGAACATTTCAGAAGAGATAATTACTGAACAGTTGGAGTTTTCAAGACAAAAAGGATATTTAACAAATGATAACAAAATAACAGACAAAGGATTGAGACTTAAGAAAATTCTTGATTTCATAGAGAAAAATTCTGGAAAGTATAGTTTTTATGTAGACTGTTATACAGAATTAGCTACTGATGATGCAATATATCCTGATGATTTAATATAGAAATTTGATAATAACGCTTACTCCTTCAGGAAATTCAGCTTGTAATGCTTTCTCTAAGGCTTCCCTCCATTCAGCTGTCCTACCCCTTAAGGAAACTTAATGCCCAACTATCTTCTTAGTCCAGTCAAGCACTAACAGTTCTTCTGTTTTTTTAATATCTCTATCTGGATTGTCTGTTTCCCTACTCCATTTTGAAGTCTTTCTATCTCTGCTTTGTAAGAGCTATCTATACTGCTTCCATTTACCAATGCACTCTTTTTACCTTCAAGAAATTTATCTCTTAGGCGATAATAAAGAGCTTGGCTAATGTTGTGTTCTCTACAAAGTTCAGCTACAGATTTACTGCCTTTAATTGCCTCCAGAACTATTGCCATCTTTTCTTCAGCTGTCCATTTGCTTTGCTTCATTGTTAGTTCACCCTCTTTTTTGGTATCCTCTTAATTTGAGAAAGTTTAACCTCTACAAAGTAACCGTGTCCATTATTTGAGGGGTTCAGTATATATCCATGAATTTACACAGAAATGTTGACATTACCAGAAAAGGTGCAAATTTGACATTTATTTATCAAAGTTTGTAGTATTTACAGTATGCTAAAAATTGCAGTAGTTGATGGACAGGGTGGAGGAATTGGCAGCTATATTATAAAATCTCTAAGAGAAGCATTTGGAGATAAAGTAGAGATTCTTGCTCTTGGAACAAATGCTGCTGCAACAGCTAATATGATGAAGTGTAAGGCAAATAAAGGTGCTTCTGGAGAGAATGCTATAGTGTGGAATGTTAGCAAGGTGGATCTAATAGTTGGACCAATGAGTATTATTGCAGCACATGGAATGATGGGAGAGATGACTCCAAAAATGGTAGAAGCAATAGGAAGTAGCCCAGCACGAAAGTTTCTATTGCCTATAAATCAGGAAGGAATTGATATAATTGGTTTAATTAAAGAGCCTCTTCCACATCTTGTGGAGAAACTAATCCTTCATATCAAGGAGGAATTCAATGTGTGAAGCAAATGTATATGTAATTAAAAATGGTGAGGAGGAGATTTACTTAGAATCTGTTGATATATTAAAACCAGAAGGCAACCAGATATATCTCCGTAACATATTTGGGGAACAGAAAGTCTTCAAGGGAAAAATCAAGGAAATGTCTTTATTAAATCATAAAATTATTCTTGAAGAAGAGAAATAAAATGTAAATTCATCTAATTAAAGTTTTTGAAAATAATGCTCATCCGTTTTATTGAGTTTCAAAAGTTTGATCCTTACTTAAATATGACCATTGATGAAGCAATTAACTATTTTGTTCGCCAAGGTATGGTTTTGCCAACTTTCAGACTATATGGGTGGAATAGGAAAGCAGTAACCATCGGAGAGTTTCAGAAAATTGAAGAAATTAATCAGGATTTTTGTCTTATTAATAAAATTCCTATTGTAAGAAGACTAACAGGAGGTAAAGGAATTCTTCACTATGACGATCTTACTTACAGCTTTTCTTGTAAAAAGGAGGCTAATTTTCGTGGAAACCTCTTTAAAGCCTATGAAATTCTAAGTAATATATTTGTAAGAGCTTTTAGTTTATCTGGAATTTCTGTTGAAATAAGAAGGGAAAAGAAAAGTTTTAATAAAAGTCCTTTATGTTTTGCTCGTTCATCCTTTGGTGAGATATGCTTTCAGAATATAAAAATTGTTGGTTCTGCCCAGAAAAGGTGGATTGATTGTTTTATACAACAAGGTACCATACCAATTACCGTTGACAGAGACTTGTTAAAGAAAGTTTTTTTATGTATACCCGATGAGGCTGATATGGTATTTGGCATAAAGGAGCTATTTGATAAGTTTGATATTGAGATTTTTCAGGAGAATATTAAGAGGGCTCTGAAGGAGGAGGGATTTGAGATTGTTGTTGAACCTCTTCAGGAGCAGGAACTTGCTCTTGCCCTTGAACTGAAAGGGAAGCATCAAGTTTTATATAGTAAGATAGAAATGCAGCAAAGACAACCATGCTAATATAAACATGGGCAAACTGAGTAATAAACTGATACACTGCTACAAGTATGGTTCCTAAATGTGGAATTATAGCCAAAAGAGAGCTAAAAGAGAGAATAACACCGCCTGTTAAGATATATATTACAAATAAAAGTGCTGCTCTTCCTATGGATTGAGGATTGGAAACTATCAAATTTTTTGTTTCTCGTATAGTCTCTACTACGGTTAAATTTTTTATGTAAATCCCAAAAAATCCAAAGAAGGTATAGGTAATCCAAGTAATAAAGGTAATGATACCTATAAGAAGTATGGTTAAATAAAAGAAAACATTGAAAAATACTGATAGACCATGGCTATAGTGACTTAAAAAATTAACTATTTTTGAACTCATCTCACTTATAAATCCAAAAAGAAAACTAAGGCATATGAAAATAAAAGCAGAAAATAAAGAAAAGAAACCCACTTTCCAGAAAAAGCTTTTTCCATATCTGTGGAAACTCTTTAAATTAAAGACTGTTCTTTCCTTTATATACTGACACATTATACCTATTGTGCCTGAAAAAATATATATCCAAAGACTGATTATAGATACAACATAAAAAATAAGAGTGAGAATAAAGAAGATGGCAAATATTAGAAACTTTTTCATAATGTTTATAGATGAAAGTATTATTTCAATAAAACTTCCTTTTAGTATGTCTGTAAGATCAATTCCAAATACTACAAAGAGTATTCCAAGAGGTATGCTTAGGAGAAAGAAAAGACCGAAAAAACTGACAAATAGAAATGCAAAGTGTATAAACAACAGTTGATAATTTTTATGAACTGTTTTTAAAGCATCATTTATGCAACTAAAAAAATTCAAGGCTCTTTTACACCTACTACAGTTATATTAGATTCATTGGCTTTTTCAATAATTTTATCCCGCTCTATCAAAAAAGTTTTCCCTGCTTCAAGAGCTAAAATTCTTGCATTAGCTTTTTCCATATTTATTATTGTATCTACTCCAACAACAGGAGGGTCAAGTTTTAAATCTTGTTGAGGTTTGCTAACCTTTACTACAATGGAGTCTCTTACGAATCTTCCTGCTCTTAAAATTGTTTCATCTGTTCCCTCTATTGCTTCTACAGCAATTACAGACCTTTCTTTCACCACCACTGTTTGTCCTATATCAAGTTTTCCAATTTCCTTTGCAATTTCAAAACCATAATCTATATCTTTCCAATCATCCGTTGTAGGTTTTCTCTTTGTAAGAACTCCTTCCGGTGTAAGAAGTTCAGGACAAAACTCTG
>JANXBR010000083.1 GCA_025060625.1 Thermodesulfovibrio sp. | reverse complement strand
AAAGTTTCCGATACTACAGATAAACCTCTTGCACCCTATCCTGCTTCAAAAAAATCTGCAGAGCTTTTTTGTTATACCTATCACTATCTTTATGGAATAGATACAATAATTCCGAGATATTTTACAGTATATGGACCTTTTGGAAGACCTGATATGAGTATTTTTAGATTTATAAAAAAAATAAGTGATGGTGAACCAATCACTGTATATGGAGACGGAAAACAAAAAAGGGATTTTACATTTGTTGAAGACATAGCAGAAGCAACAGTATTATGTCTTAGTCTTGATGGATATAAAGTCATGAATCTTGGCAATGACAGACCAGTTGAGCTTATTTATGTCATAAATCTAATTGAAGAGTTTATTGGGAAAAAAGCCAAAATTAAATGGCAACCAAGACATCCAGCAGATATTTATGCGACATGGGCAGACATAACCGAGGCAAAACAGTATATAGGATGGTCTCCGAAAGTTTCAATAGAGGAGGGAATAAAAATAACAGTTGAGTGGTTCAAAGAAAATAATGATTTATTAAAGGACATCAAGATATAAAGGAGGGAAGGAATGCAGAGGATTTTGGTAGCCCACGATGGCTCAAAGGCATCGGACAAAGCATTAAGAAAGGCATTGGAGATTGCTTTAAGTATGAATTCATCACTTACTGTTCTTGCAGTTGTTCCAGAACTTTATCTTACAGAACTCTCTGATTCAGACAGGCAGAGAATTACAGAAGTCCTTAAAAGAGAGACTGAAGACAACATGGAAAGAATAAGAAAGTCTCTCTCAGGAAAACCTATTGAGATTAAATTTCTTGTAAGGGAAGGAGATCCAGCGGAAAAAATTCTTGAAACTGCCCATAAAATGAAGGTTGACTTAATTGTCACTGGCTCTCATGGAAAACATGGGACAAAGAAATTTCTAATAGGGAGTGTTTCTTCCAAGGTTGTTGAGTATTCTAAGTGTCCTGTGCTTGTTGTAAAGTAGCAGAGGGAAAGAATATTTTTATTGTTGTTCCTTTTGATGGAGAGCTTTCTACTTCAATAAAGCCCTTATGTTCTTGAATTATATGTTTTACTATAGTTAGTCCTAATCCAAATCTTCTCGGTTCATTAGTAAAGAAAGGTTCAAAACATCTTTTCAGTGTTTCTTCATTCATTCCTTTTCCAGTATCAGAAATTTTAAGAACCACTTTTTCTTCTGAGTCTATTTTAATTTTCTCTGTTGATATTGATATAACTCCTCTGTCTAATATGGAATTTTTTGCATTCTCTACGAGTTCATATAAAACCTCTCTTAAGTGCATTGGATCTCCCTTAATTAGACATTCTTCATTAGAGATTAGAAATTCCATATTTATTTTTTCACTTGCCATATCTTTGAGCATCTCTTTGAAAGAAAGAATTAAAAAATTTAGGTCAAAAACTTTTTTTACAGAAAGTGTTGCTTTTAATGAAAGCAAAGTCTTGATAAACTTTGAACCTCTTTCAATAGAATTAATTAACTTCTCAATAAAGACTAAAGAGTCTTTATCTTTTGTTGTATGTTTTAATAACTGGGCAAAGCCATAAATCCCGTTGAATATATTGTTAAATTGATGGGCAAAATTATCAATAATCTCATAGATTCCTTGAAGCTTTATACTCTCTCTTAATGTTTCATTTAAAATTTTTTTCTCAGTTATTTCCCTTCCAATTTCAAATATAGCTTTTGTCTCACCATCCTCTTTTAAAGGAATAGCTATTAAAACATAGTGTCTTCCTTCTGGAGATATTTTTTCTTTTATTTCAGTATTTCCAGTTATTAAAGACTTTATGCAGGGACAGTCTTCACAGGGAGTTATTTTTTTATGCCATAAACTATAACACTTTTTATCCAGAATATCTTCGGGAATCATACCGAGTCTTTCAACATAGGCTTTATTGCACCATTGAATATTTAGATTTTTGTCCAATATAGCAAGACTATGTTCAATGTGATTAAAAATGTTAGTTAAATATTTTTCAATAATTTTGAAGTTTAGTTTTTCCATATTTTCAACTAAATTAGAATTTGCATTTTACTTTTTAAATCCTAACACAATAAAATTATCTTTGTCATGTTTATTCGCCAGCATTTACTAAAATTTGAATTTTATTGCAAAAAAAAGATTTTTATGTTATAAATTAAAAGCTAAGAAATTTTAAAAAAGGGGAGGGTAAATTGGCAGAAAAAATCTTAATAGTTGATGATGAACCAGATATGTTAAAACTCCTTTCAATGATTTTAAGAGAAAAAACGCCTTATGATGTAATAACTACAAATAACCCCATTGAAGCAGTTCAATTAGTTAAAACAACGGATTTTGATTTAATAATAACTGATTTGAAGATGCCAGGATTAGACGGGTTACAGCTTCTTGAGGAGGTAAAGAAGAAAAATGAGGACATTCCTGTAGTTATTATTACTGCCTACGGCACGATTGACTCAGCCACTGAAGCTATTGAAAAAGGAGGCTTTGATTTCATAACAAAGCCTTTCAAAAAGGAACAAATTCTATTTACCATAGAGAGAGCTCTAAAATGGTTGAAAGTGCAAAAAGAAAATAGAATGCTAAAAGATAAGCTTAAATTAACAACAGGGAACTGAAAGATTAAATTTCTTTTAAATGTTGATTTATAAAATCATCTGTGTACATTTGAGTTACAGCATCATTGAATAGAGCCATATCAAGTTGTTTTGTATAAGCTGTAAGCTTTCCGAGTATTTCAAGATTTTTTTCTATTGTAGACATATCATATTTTGTTAAAATCGCATCTATTACATCTTCTTTTGTAGATACCCTGAAGCCCATTTTTTTTAGAATTTCTGAAATAAGCCTAACTCTTCTTAGTCTTCTATCTATTGCAGCACCACCTCCTTTGAAGAAAAATTTAATGTAGTTATCATTTAGATTTTCTCCAGCATAGGCTTCTATCATTGAAAAATGATAACCCAATCGGATGCTAAAATTCATATAATTTTTGGTAACTATGCAAAAACTTTTTTTACCGATATCCATTAATTCCTCTTCAGGAATAGATACTGAATGGGCTATCATTTCAACAAATCCTTTAGCATCTACAGGAGGTGGTTCAGGCCATTTCATACTTGTCATTCCTCTTAGTACAGCCTGTAAAGGAATAGAGAGAATATCATCAGGAGTTGCTCTTTTTAGTCCTTCTTTTAATCCGCCTCCTATATCAAGGATTAAGGCTCCAATTGGAATTCCAGCTACAAGATTAATTGCATGTATTTCACTGTCATACTTATTCCACATTGTAAACATTTCTTGCATGACCATTTCATGACAAAATCTGGTTATGTCATGGAAGGTTTTGCAGTTTTCAGGTTTAAAATTTTCAGATTTGGGATCAACAAGATAAAGAGGTACTATTAATTTTATAACCTTTTCAAGAGTTTTATATATGGTTGTTTCTTTAAATAAATCTTCACTTTTTTTGGCAGTTTTTAGTAATTCTTCAACTCTTCCTTCATATATAACACAGTTTGTAGCGTCAACTGTTATTTCTTGTCCGTGTTTTAATGTTTTTGTAGCAGATTCAGTATTAAGTATTGTAGGTACGTTATACTCTCTTGATAAAGATGCCATGTGTCCTGTTTGACTTCCAATATCAGTAACAATTGCCGAGGCTTTGTTCATTACTACTACATATTTGGGATTGGTATGTTTTGCTACCAAGACATATCCTTCAGGAAATTGTTCAAGTTCATCTTCGTTTTTTAATATAAATACCTTTCCATATCCAACACCTTTACAAGCAGTAACTCCCTTGTCTATGAGAATGTTATACCCCTTTATACGTGTCGGCAGTAAAACTTTAGCAGTTTTTTTCTCTTTTATCCTTAAAGGTCTTGCCTGTAGTATGTATATATTATTTTCTTCATCTATTGCCCATTCAATATCTTGTGGTCTTCCAAAGTGTTGTTCTATTTTAGTAGCCATTGTTGCCAATTTGATAATCTGTTCATCTGAGAGGGATAATTCCATATCTTCATTGCCAATTGTAATTTCTTCTACTCCTTCCTGGGAACTACAGATTAGCATCTTAGATTGTTGACCTTTTCTTTTCTCTATAATGGATAGATTATTTTTATCTACAATAAAAACATCAGGCTTGACTGTACCATCTACAACGAGTTTTCCCAATCCTTTAACTGAATTAATGATTATATTTTTACTTTCTGGGTCATTGGGATCTTGAGAATACATGACTCCGCCAGCACGAGCATTTACCATTGTAAGCACTCCTGCTGACATGACCATCTCCTTTTCAGAAAAACCTTTTGTTTTATAGTAAAAAATTGCACTCGGATTAAAAAGGCTGGCGACAACTTCTTTGTATTTTTGAATAATCGAATCCCTTGTGACATTTAAAAAAGAGGAATACTGTCCTGCGAAACTAAAATGAGAATCTTCATGAATGGCACTGCTTCTTACTGAAACATTGCAATTTTTTCCTATTTTTTTAGATAGTTCATCATAGGCTGATTGTATATTATGTGTCATTTCTTCAGGAACTTCTGCATTTATAATCATATCTTGAATTTTTTTACTGGTTGTTTCTAATTCTTCAATATTACTAATATTTATATCATGGACAATCTTGGAGATTCTATCAATTAAATTATTATGCGATAGAAATTTTATAAAAGAGTAAGAGGTTATGGCAAAGCCTTCTGGAGTGGGTAATCCTAATATATTTTTTAGTTCTGCAAGGTTAGATGTTTTACCACCAGCAATATTTACAGTTTCTTTACTTAGAGCCTCTAATGGTAAAGTAATTTCAGTAGTTGGTATTTCTATCTTTGAACTTAGTTGTTTTTCAATTTTTTCTTTAATTTCATTATATATTTTTTCTAATTCTGAATATTTATTATCTGTAAGAGCATTCAGATTTTGAATAACCTTTAAAACTCCTTCAGATAGGTCCTTTATTGTTGTATTCAAATAATGTATATCAAAAAGATATTCTCCTGAGAACTTTTCTTCAAGATCAGCCATTATACTGAGAACATAATTATTGGTGGTTAAAAGATTCTCAAAATATGTATATTTCTGTCTAAGAAGGCCTTTCAGTTCTTCTTTCCTATTATTTTTTTTATTCTTAGATTTGAGAAAATCAAAAAACCCCATAAATTAATTATATCTTATGTTTATGAAAAAACAATAATTCCTATGTCTTTTTTTTCTTTAGTCCTTGCTATTATTTGATTTTAATATCTATATAAAACCGTATTTCCTCAAAATAAAATATTTCTGAAACATGTTTAAAAATTCTCACGATTTATTGTGCTGAGTTTTCTTTCATAGGCATGACTT
>JANXBR010000082.1 GCA_025060625.1 Thermodesulfovibrio sp. | reverse complement strand
AGGAACAACTATTGTATTTTTTGCCCCAAGACTTACCCCCATGGATCCTGTACAGAGTGTTATTATGAGGGCATATGCATTAAGTGGTGTAAATCCTGATGTAGTAAATAAACTTGTTGAGACTTTAAAGGATCTTTATGGATTAAAGGGGACCCTTTGGGAACAATATATAAGATTTTGGAAATATCTTTTAAAAGGGGATTTAGGACCTTCTTTAATAATGTTTCCTACGCCTGTTACCAGTTTAATTGGAAGATCTCTTCCTTGGACTATCGGGCTTCTTCTTATTTCTACTTTGATTGCATGGCTTTTGGGAATAATCTTAGGAACTTTTGTTGGGTATTTCCCTAATAAAAGACTATCTAAAATTTTAAGCATAATTATTACATGTATTTATCCTGTTCCTTATTATATTATAGCTTTAATCCTAATCTTTCTTTTTGCCTATATTTTCCCTATATTTCCCCTTATGGGAGGTGTTTCTATTGGACTTAAACCTGCCTTTAATCTAAGTTTTATATTAAGTATAATAAAGCATGGTTTTCTTCCGGCAATTTCATTAATTATAGGGACCACCTGTTTTATTTTTATGACTCAAAGAGCTTTAACTTCCACATTAGTTGGAAGTGATTTCATAGTCTTTGCAGAAATAGCAGCATTGCCTCGTAGAAAAATACTTTCCTATCTTGTTAGGAATAGTATGCTACCTCAAATTACAGATTTAACACTATTCTTAGGGAGTATTTTTGGTGGTGCTTTAATGACAGAAATTGTCTTTTCTTATCCTGGAATTGGTCAGATTTTATATACTGCTATCCTTCAATCAGATTTTAATCTTATAATGGGAATTTCAATCTTTTCCATAATTGGTGTTGGGGTTGCAGCATTGATATTGGATCTTATTTATCCCTTATTGGATCCAAGGGTAAGAATTAGATAGGAGGCTAAAATATGCAAGCTTTTAGAGATTTATTAAAATATGATAAAAATTTTTTAATAGGTTTTAGTTTTTTAGTATTTGTTATTTTTCTCTCTATACTTTCCTTCTTCTCTCCCTACAATCCCCAAGACAGGTATATAGTACCCCGAGATATTCCTCCTTCCGCAAAGCATATATTAGGAACAAATTCCTTAGGGCAAGATGTATTTTGGTATCTAACCTTTGCTATAAAAAATTCCCTTATAATTGGAGTTCTTGCTGTATTTTTAGGAAGAACAGTAGCCATTATTGTTGGACTTTTATCAGGATATATTGGGGGAAGATTTGATAGACTTATTACTACTATTACTGATAGCTTTATAGTTCTTCCTCGTTTACCCATTTTAATTCTTCTCTCCTTTATTCTAAGAGCAGAACTTGATTTTATTACTATGGCTCTTCTTCTTGCTTTTTTCGATTGGGCATGGCCCTCTAAAAGATATAGATCTCAAATTCTTAGCTTAAAAGAGATGGAATTTACTAATACAGCAAAATTTTCAGGAAGAAAGATTTCCCAAATTATTTTTAAAGAACATGTACCTTTTCTTATCCCTTACATTTTAGCAGACTCTATAAGTGGATTTTTATTTGCTATTGGTATGGAAATTACCCTTTCCGTTTTGGGACTTACAAATCTTGATACTCCTACAATTGGAACTATGATTTTTTGGGCAAATTATTATCGAGCTATGCTTTATGGAACTTGGTGGTGGGTTACTGCTCCTATCGTGGCATTAATCATTACAGTATTAGGGTTTTATCTTTTATCAGTAAGTGTCAGTACCTTTCTTGACCCAAGGGTTAGATTACAAAGGATAAAAATGGGGGAGACAAAGCAATGATAAATAAAAATTATTTGATTAGAGTAGAAAATCTAAAGGCTTATTATTTTACTAACTTATACGGAATAAAAAGGTTAATTAAGGCAGTAGATGGGGTGTCCTTTGAAATACATAACAATGAAATCCTTGGAATAGCAGGAGAATCGGGCTGTGGTAAAACAACCTTATTAAAAGTTCTTTTAGGAATAATAAAACCACCTTTATCAGTTTTTGAAGGAAAGGTGTACTATCTTATAAATCATGAGGAAAAAGATATTTTTTCTCTTAGTGAAAATGAATTTCGAAAATTAAGATGGAAGATAGTATCTTACATACCTCAGGGTTCTATGAGTGTTCTTAATCCCATAAGAAAAATAAAGGATACTTTCAAAGATTTTATGAAGGCTCATGTGCAGGAGATGATTAGTGAAGATGATTTTGAAAACTTACTTATAGAACATTTGGAATCCTTAGGATTGCCCTTAGAAGTATTAAATTCCTATCCCCATCAACTCTCAGGAGGAATGCGACAGAGGGTAACTATAGCATTATCTACTTTGTTTAGACCAAGAATTATCTTTGCTGATGAGCCAACAACTGCTCTTGATGTGGTAGTACAAAGGGGAGTTCTCCAACTTTTAAAAAGAATACAAAAAGAACATAAAAATACTATAGTCATAGTCTCTCATGATATGGGGATTCATGCTCATACTAGTGATAGAATTGCTATTATGTATGCAGGAAAAATTATTGAAGTTGCTTCTACGAGAGATATTTTCTCCAATCCTCTTCATCCATATACTAAATACCTCATAAATTCTCTTCCAAAGATTGGAGACAAATCTTTTAAATCAAGTATTCCTGGCACCCCACCTTTCTTGGCAAATCCACCATCTGGCTGTCGCTTCCATGAAAGATGTTCTGAAGTAATGTCTATATGTAAGGAATCTGTTCCTGAATTAAAAGATACGGGAAATGGCCATAAAGCTGCATGTTTCTTAGTAGAAGGAGGAAGATCATGAAAGAGCAAGATAAATTACTTTTTGTAAAAAATTTAACAAAGATTTTTACTATAGGAAGCCTTCTTTTTAAAACTAAAATATATGCGGTGAATAATGTATCTTTTGAAATAGAGGCAGGAAAACCAGAGATTTTCACATTAGCTGGAGAAAGCGGAAGTGGAAAATCTACCCTTGCTAGAATGCTCCTTGGATTAATAAAGCCAACTTTTGGAACTATACAATATAAAGGAAAAGATATTTCTAAAATAAATTCTCAAAAAGAATGGCTTTTATTTTCTAAAGAGGTACAGCCAATTTTTCAAAATCCCTTTGAAACTTTTAGCCCCCTTAATAAAGTGGAAGATTACTTATATGATACAGCAAAGAATTACAATATTATTCTAAAGACTGCAGATAAAAGTATATTTTTAAAAGATTATTTAAATATCTTTGGACTTTCTTATGATGAGATTAAAGGAAGATATCCCCATGAGTTATCAGGAGGACAGCTTCAGAGGCTCTCCATTGCTAGAGCTTTAATTACTAATCCTTCCCTTTTAATCGCGGATGAACCTGTGTCAATGATTGATGCCTCTCTAAGAATGTCCATTGTAAATCTTTTTAAGGAACTTAAAGATAAGTTTGGAGTAAATGTAATTTATATTACCCATGATCTTGCTACTGCTTATTATATTAGTGACAGAATAGCTATAATGTTAAGGGGAAACATTGTGGAAATGGGACCTGTGGAAAAGGTTTTAGGAAGTCCTCTTCATCCCTATACAAAACTTTTACAGCAGTCGATTCCAGAGCCTACCTTAGAGTCTCGCTGGGATGAAGAGATAAAATTATCTACTATGGAAGAAAAGGAATTTACTATGATAGGATGTAAGTTTGCAGGAAGATGTCCAGAAGTTAAAGATATTTGTATCAAGGAAGAACCTAAAGAATTTCTTATAGATGAAAGAATTGTTAAATGTCATTTATATTCTAGCCCCTTAGTTAAAGTATAAAAATATTTTGACAGGAGGTTAATTTTATGATGAAGGAAGGACCTCTTGCTCCCTTTGATCTTAGATGTGAATATGCAGTTAATCCTTTGGGAGTTGATAATAAAAATCCAATTTTTTCTTGGAAACTTAAACATTTAGGAAGAAATGAAAGACAAACTGCGTATCAGATTCTTGTTGCAAGCTCCTTTGAAAATCTAGATAAAGATTTAGGAGATATGTGGGATACTGGAAAAGTTTTATCATCGGAACAGATTGTAAGGTATGAAGGAAAGCCCTTAGAAGCTTGCAAAACTTATTACTGGAAGGTTCGATGGTGGGACAGTAAGGATGAGGTAAGTTCTTATAGCGAAATCAATAAGTTTGAGATGGGACTTCTTGATAGAGAAAACTGGAAAGGAAAATGGATAAGTAAAAAAGATCATAAATATGAGGTTTATGCTCCAGAAGGAGCCCCCTTCGGAAGGACTTATACTATAGCATATGCTCCTTTATTTAGAAAGGAATTTGAGATAGATAAAAATATTAGAAGGGCAAGAGTATATATCTCAGGTTTGGGATTATATGAGTTATATATAAATGGAGAAAAGATAGGAGATAGAGTATTGGATCCAGGACAAACTGATTACAGTAAGAGAATCCTCTACACAGTATATGATGTTTCTGAAAAGCTAAAAAAAGGGAAAAATGCTATTGGAGTGATTCTTGGAAATGGCAGGTATGTTAAGGATTATGGATATGATTTTCCTAAATTGATATTTCAACTTCTTATAGAATACGAGGATGGTTCCTCTCAATGGATAGTAAGTGATAAAAGTTGGAAGACAAATTATGGACCAATCACATTAAATAGCCTATATCATGGTGAAATATATGATGGAAGAAGAGAGATTTCAAATTGGAATTTACCAAATTTTGATGATAGTATTTGGGAAGAAGTAGTTGAGGTAGAAGAACCAGGGGGTGAACTTGTATCTGATATTTATCCTCCCATAAAGATAGTTAAAACTATTAAACCTATAAAAATGTGGAGTTCTAAACCAAATGTTTTTATTTTTGATTTTGGCCAGAATTTTACAGGATGGGTTAAATTAACTTTAAAAACTTATGAATCAGGAAGAGAAGTGAGAATAAAGCACTCGGAATTAATTAATGAAGATGGGACTTTAAATCTTTCTACAAATAGGACCGCTTTAGCGGAAGATATTTATATTACAAAGGGAGTAGGATTGGAGGAATATGAACCAAGATTTACCTATCATGGTTTTAGATATATAGAGATAACAGGTTATCCTGGAATTCCAACTTTGGAGGATGTGGAGGGAAAGGTTGTCCATTCTGCAGTAGAACCTATCGGTGAATTTTTCTGTTCTAACGATCTTATCAATAAAATCCATCAAAATATAATATGGGGACAATTAAGCAATCTTATGAGTGTTCCTACGGATTGTCCTCAAAGGGATGAAAGAATGGGATGGTTGGGAGATGCTCAACTTTCTGCAGAAGAAGCCATATTTAATTTTGATATGATAGGTTTTTATAGAAAATATTTAAAGGATATAAAATCTGCTCAAAAAGAAGATGGAAGTATTTCCGATGTGGTTCCTCCCTATTGGAGCTTATATCCTGGAGATCCTGCTTGGAGTACTG
>JANXBR010000081.1 GCA_025060625.1 Thermodesulfovibrio sp. | reverse complement strand
CATATAACAGGCTTGTTTTTTCCATCATTCCATCCTATTGCATCAAGAATACATGCATTTACACAGTACCCACATCCTGTGCATCTATCCTCTTTAAGTAAAACTCCTCCTGTTTTTCTTACAATTAATGCATCCTCTGGACAAGCACGTGCACATGGTGGATCTTCACAACCACGACATACAAATACTGCAAAACCTCTTGATATTCCACCTTGAGAACGCACTTTTATACATGAACTTTCAAGTCCTACTGCTTGATGTGCTCTTGCACAGGCAAACATACAGATAAGACATCCAACACATTTTTCACTGTCCTTTACGAAAACAGGCATAATGAAATTATAACATGTTATAATCTTAAACTTGGATATGGAAAGAGAAATATTTCTATTTTTTCATAAAACTTTAGCAAACAATTTTTTAGACTACCTCATGATTTTTTTTAGCCAAAAAGGTTGGCTCCTTTGGATTCCAATTTTCTCTTATATGATTTTAATCATTTTAGGATTATTTCTTTCTGACTGGCTTTCTTTTGAGATTAAAAATCTTACTCAGAGAGTTCGTCCATGCTGGACAGAGTATTTTAGAGAAGTTATTGGATGTACACACTCCTATAGCTTCCCATCAAATCATGCAGTAAATGCTCTGACTTCTGATACTATTTCTTTACTATAGCTAAAAATACTTGATCTAAGTTGTTCCTCAAAAGGTTCAATGATTGTTGATTTAATTGCTTTTTCTACTTGGATCTTCGGAGAAAATCCATTGGAAGTTAGAGTCTTATTAGCAGTTTGTTCATTTTTAAGTAGTATCATTCATGTAGAATTATTCATGTAGCATTATTCATGGAAAAGTTCAAGCAAACTGGGCAATGCCAGCTTATATTCCTTTTTTGATACTTATCGCCTATGGCTTAACTGAAAAGGTATATAAAAAACTCATTATATCAGCTATTATATTAGCATTTGTTTTTACCTTAATTAATCATGCTTTACCATATCTTAATCTTCCCGAAAATTTAGATCCTTCTTCAAGGCTTAAAGGATGGAAAGAACTTGGAGAAAAAGTCTCTGAAATAAAAAAAGATTTAGAAAAAGAAGGAAAAGTTATAATTTTCTCTGACAGATATCAAATATCAAGTGAACTTGCCTTTTATACAAAGGGTAATCCCATCCTCTACTGCATAAATCTTGGAAGAAGAATGAATCAGTATGACCTATGGCAGTCAATAAATGATGAACTCAATAACTTATCAGCTATTCATGGAATTTATGTTGTGTATGGAAGAAAAGAGTTCCCTGAGCATGATGTCTCCTCTGCTTTTGAAAAATGTGTTGCTGAATATTTCACTGTCTATGAAAAAACAGTTAAAATTAGAGATTATACAATTTTTAAATGCTACAATTTTAAAGGCATGAAACTAAAATCGCCGGAAAGTTATTGAAGGAGGCACAAAATGGACTTATCAGTAGTAATACCTCTTTACAATGAAGAGGAAAATATTTATGAACTTCATAAAAAACTAACAGAGACTTTGAATAAACTATCAATCAATTATGAGGTTATCTATGTTGATGATGGAAGCATTGACAATACATTAAACTATCTTGAAGAAATTCAGAAAAAGGACCATCATGTTGTTGTTTTAAGCTTTAGAAGAAACTTTGGACAAACAGCAGCCTTTGCAGCAGGATTTGATTTTGCCAGAGGAGATATTGTAATTACAATGGATGGTGATCTGCAAAACGATCCTGCTGATATCCCATGGCTTATGGAAGCTATAAAAGATGCAGACATTGTTAGTGGTTGGAGGAAGAAAAGAAAGGATCCCTTTTTATCAAGAAGACTTCCTTCCATAGTAGCAAACTGGCTAATTGGAAAAGTTACAGGCGTAAGAATTCATGACTACGGATGCTCTCTCAAGGCTTACAGAAGAGAGGTTGTTAAAAACTTAAGACTTTATGGTGAGATGCACAGATTTATTCCTGCTCTTGCAAGCTGGTATGGAGTAAAGATAAAGGAGATAGAAGTAACTCATCATCCAAGGTATAAGGGAAAATCAAAATATGGAATAGGAAGAACAATTAAAGTCCTCCTTGATCTTGTTACTGTAAAATTCTTACATAGCTTTTCAACAAAACCTATACAGTTTTTTGGACCTATTGGTATCTTGTTTATGCTTTTAGGCACAATAATCGTAGGATATCTAATTTTTCTTAAAATATTTGAGGGAGTATCAATAGGAGGAAGACCTTTACTTCTTGGAGGATTTTTTTCTGTTCTTATAGGACTTAACTTTATTGGTATGGGACTTCTTGGCGAGATGATTGTAAGAGTGTATCATGAAACACAAAAAAAACCAATATACATTTTAAAGAAGATTTTAGGACCAGGGGATTGAAGCAATATATAAAATTTTTAATTCGTCTCACAATAACCGTTTTATTAATTATCTATCTTTTTAAAAAAATTGATTTTTCTAATGTTTTACGATCTATTGTTTTAATAAATCCTGTTGTTTTTTTTCTTGCCTCTTTTCTCTATATCCTTTCATCTTATATATCTACATTAAGATGGAAAATTTTTCTTTCTGAGAGAGAGTTAAAAACTTCAAATCTCTTCTCTCTCTATCTCATAGGTTCATTTTTTAATAATTTCTTACCAGGAATTATAGGAGGAGATATAGTAAAAATCTTTATGCTCAAAGAGAAAACAGGACTTAAACAGGCATTTGCATCAGTATTTATGGAAAGATATACAGGACTTGCTGCTTTGTTATCCATAGGCTTGATATCTTTCTGTTTATTTTATCCAAAACTACCAAAAAATTTGCTTATCTGGAGTGTTCCTGCAAGTTTTGCTTTATTCTTATCAGGAAGTATCCTCTTTTTAATATTCGGTAGGTTTAAATTTTTCAAATTATGGCGGGATTATTTTTTCAGTTTTAATATAAAACAAATTTTTAGGGCATTTCTTTTCTCAATACTTATACAGCTTACAGTTATAAATTCAGTTTATATAATTTTTACAGGACTTAATCTTCCAATATCCTTTTTTGAGTTAGTCATCTTTATGCCTGTTATTATACTAATCTCAATGCTTCCAATATCAGTATCAGGTATAGGAGTAAGAGAGTGGTGCTTTGTTCTATTTTTCGGTAGTTCCACAGGAAACTCTAATGCAATAGCAGTATCATTTTTATGGTTTCTGTCTCAGGTTTTTGCCTCTTTGATTGGTGGAATAGAGTATTTAAGAATTAAGAATTTTTTGAATATGAAGAAGGAATAAAAAAATTTTTAAATCTCTAAGATTGTTAGGAAATGGATTATTTTTAAGTTTCTCTATAATTTCCTTTTCTTTAAGCTTATCCTCTATTTTTAGATCATACTTTCTAATAATCTCCTCGGCAATATAGAATATGTCCTCTCTTCTTTCCCTCAATGGTGGAATTTTAAAGAAAACAGGATTTAGAAGTTTGAGTAAAGCCCCCGAAAATTCTCCCTTGGCGACTTTGATTCTAATGTCCTCTTTACCTACAAGAATAAACTTTATGTCAGGAAAATCAGAGGCTGTTATGTCACCAACGCTATAAAATTTTTTAGTCTTAATTGCCTGGTATAACTTATTTTGAAAACTTAATGGCATACTCTCAAACTCTTTTATTACAAGAGTTCCTCCATCGGCATTTCTTAAGACTCCTTTTTTACCTTGTTTGCCAAGATAGCCTTCTTTTATGCCAAAAAAATTTTCCTCCAAGGCTTCTTCTTCCATGTCACAAAAAACCATTACAAAGGGTTTTTCCTTACGAGGATTATTATCCGCAGTATAGAGTGCTGCAGCAAGAAGTCTTTTACCTACAGCTCTTTCACCATAGATAAAAATATTTCTGTCTTTTGCATTTTCTTCAAATAAGTTCTTAAGCATATTTGCAAAAACAGGATTTTTTGTTTCAAATCTAAACTTTCTAAGTTGATAAAATTTTTCAGTTGAGAGGGGAACTTCCTCAAGAACATTAAACTCCTGAGCGATTGCGATAAATCTATCCATCGCATTTTGAAGAATCTCCATTGAATCATATTCTTTTATTCTGAAATATCTCTTTGCAAGCTCAAGAAAAATTTCACGA
Organism: Thermodesulfovibrio sp.; assembly: GCA_025060625.1. Lineage (GTDB taxonomy): Bacteria > Nitrospirota > Thermodesulfovibrionia > Thermodesulfovibrionales > Thermodesulfovibrionaceae > Thermodesulfovibrio. The sequence goes on along the minus strand of JANXBR010000081.1, from coordinate 1,384 downwards.
TTATCAACAACAGATGGAAACAATAAAGCCTGTGCACCATAAGAAGAAAGATCTGAGAGTAATGCCATATCATAATAACTCTCTAAAGCAGAGCCTTTCTCAGGAGCAGAAGTTTTTATATCCTTTAGTCCATTCTGAGGAAAAATTTTATTTAAAATATTTACAACCTCTCTAAAAGGAGGACACATTATGTTTCTTCTAAGAGTATCTAAATGATTTGTTCCAAAAACTGACTGTTCAAGAAAGACTCTATCTTCAATTGGGAGTTTTATAAGAAAGGGAATTATGTTTTTATACCTGGGAAACTCATTTATCATAAAAAGCAATCCAAGGCAAGGTAATAATCCAGCAAGAAATGCCTCATCTCTGTGAATATGAAAAAACTTTTCTGCAAGAATTGATGAAATTTCTGCGCTTAAAATACCGTAAGACCATATGTGTAAATCTTCAACTTCAAGAAAAAGGTCTCTCTCAATAATTATCTGCTCAATTTTTTTTGTTCCAACATAGTTAATCATCTGAGAAAAGTTTGTTATTTCTATCTTGCCACAAGGTTTGTTTACTTCATTAAAAATCAGGTAGGCAATTATGGGATCATACTTTATTATGTGAGGAATTTTATCTGAATTACCAAGTAAAAACTCTCTAAACTTTGAAATCGTATGTCTGAATACAGGAAAACTCATAAATTTATTATAATAGAGAAAGTAGGCAAAATGAAATAAAAAAATGTATAAGGAAAGAAACTTTGATATAATTGTTGTTGGAGCTGGACATGCAGGATGTGAGGCTGCAGCAGCTGCTGCAAAGATGGGGCTTTCAACTGCTCTCTTTACAATATATCTTGAAACAATAGCACAACTTAGTTGTAATCCTGCCATAGGAGGACTTGCCAAAGGACATCTTGTAAGGGAGATTGATGCTCTTGGTGGAATAATGGCAAAAGTAACTGATATGGCAGGTATTCAATTCAGAATGCTAAACCGTTCAAAAGGTCCTGCTGTATGGTCTTTACGTGCTCAGGCTGACAGAATCCTTTATAATGTTTACATGCGAAAACTTCTTGAATCAATAGAAAATCTCGCAATAAAGCAGGCAATGGTTGAAGAAATAGTCGTAGAAAATGGTAAAGTAAAGGGCATTATAACTTCTCTTGGAGTATTTTATGGTGCAAAGGCTGTAATAGTAACCCCGGGCACTTTTTTAAATGGGCTTATTCATATAGGACTTAACTCCTTTGAGGCAGGTAGAGCAGGAGAGTTTCCATCAAAAGGACTTTCAGAATCAATAAGAAAACTTGGACTTAAGATGGGAAGACTTAAGACAGGCACACCTCCAAGAATTGATGCAAAAACAATAGATTTTTCAAAAACAGAAGAACAAC
>JANXBR010000080.1 GCA_025060625.1 Thermodesulfovibrio sp. | reverse complement strand
TTCTGGCTCAATAAGTGAAAGAGCCTATCCTGTAGAACTTGCGGATTTCTCAAAGATTGATACTGAATACTATATTGAAAATCAGATTATTCCAACTGCTATGAGAGTTTTAAAGGTTTTTAAAGATGGAAACACTCTATTTTAAACTTTTTAAAATTTCTTTCTTTATTTTGTCTATTTTATCTTTGTGAGTTCCATGCCAGTAAATCTTTCCACAGGATTTACAGATCATGAAATCTTTTTGAGAGAATAAAACATAATCAGGTATCTGTCCATTAATTTTTTCCTTTATGGTATTTTCTACCTCTCCATTACATACAGGACATCTGGGCTTAAGGTTCAACAAATCAAAGGATTTTGGAAGCATAGATAGGACCTCTATAATCTGTTCTTTAATATCTTCGGATTGAATTAATAAAACTTTTTTTAATAATTTTGACTTAGCAAGGGCGTTATCTTTTGTTAAAAGTATTCTGTCTTCATGTATAGATATTTTTATTAATTCCCTGTCTGTAAAACTATTCCTGTACAGAGTGTCAAAACCAAAAAGCCTGAGCCATCGGCTCAGGCTTCCAAGCATTACATCTACTACAAAACGTGGAAGTATGTTCAATTTTCTTCAATAGTTTCTTCGCCGAAATGCTCTATCTGCATATTGTAGAATTCACCTTTTATTAGTGTATCCTTATATATAGGAGAGCCTGTTCCAGCAGGAATAATTCTTCCCATTATTACATTCTCTTTTAGTCCTCTCAATTCATCAATCCTTGCCTCAATTGCTGCATCAGTAAGCACTCTTGTAGTTTCCTGGAATGAAGCTGCTGATACCCAAGATTCAGTTGAAAGAGCTGCCTTTGTAATTCCAAGTAAAAGGGGTCTTGCCTGAGCTGGTCTACCTCCATGGGCTATTACTTTCTCATTTTCTTCAATGAATACAAACCTATCAACCTCATCACCTATAAGAAAAGATGTATCTCCAGGGTCTTCTATTCTTACTTTTTTCATCATCTGTCTGACAATAACTTCAATATGTTTATCATGTATTGAAACTCCCTGAAGTCTATAGACTTTCTGAATCTCATCTACAAGATATCTCTGTAGTTCTGTAGGACCTAATATTTCAAGTATACTATGTGGATTAATTGAACCATCTATAAGAGGCTCTCCTGCTTTAACCCAGTCTCCATCATGAACTATTACATGTTTACCTTTTGGAATAAGATACTCCCTTGCTTCATCAGCTCCTCTTACATAGATAACTCTTGAACCTTTCTGACTTCCTTTAAACTCAACTATTCCATCTATCTCACTAACAATAGCTGCCTCTCTTGGTCTTCTTGCTTCAAAAAGTTCTGCTACTCTGGGAAGTCCACCTGTTATATCCTTTGTTTTAATTGTCTCTCTTGGAATTTTTGCCAGAATATCTCCTGGTTCTACAACATCTCCTCTATCAACTACAAGAATCGCACCTGCTGGCAAAAGATATCTTGCTGCTGTTCCTGAAGGAAGCTTAGAGGTTTTCCCATCTTTATCTTTTATTGTGACACGGGGTCTGTAGGTTGCTGGATAATCAATTATTATTTTATGAGAAAGACCTGTGGTTGGATCAGTTTCTTCCTTAAATGTTACTCCCTCTACCATATCACCAAGAGCAATTTTACCTCCTATCTCAGTAATGATAGGTGTTGTGTAGGCATCCCACTCAGCAAGTCTCTGTCCTGACTCCACCATTTGTCCTTCTTTTACAACAATCTTAGCTCCATATACAAGATTATACTTTTCTCTTTCTCTTCCAGAAGAATCAACAATAACAATCATAGCATTTCTATTAAGAACAACGAGAGAGCCATCTTTTCTTTCTACATAGTGGACATTCTTAAATCTAACTGTTCCTGAACTCTTAGCCTCAAGCACAGCCTGTTCAACTATCTTTGTCGCTGCACCTCCAATATGGAAAGTTCTCATTGTAAGCTGTGTACCTGGTTCTCCAATGGATTGGGCAGCTATAACGCCGATGGCTTCTCCTATTTCAACTGGTTCACTTCTTGCAAGGTCCATTCCATAACATTTTGAGCAAACTCCAAATTTTGTTCTGCATGTAAGCACTGAACGAATTTTTATTCTATCAATTCCTAATTCTACAATCTTCTTTGCAAGAGCCTGATCTATTAAAGTGTCCCTCTTTGCAATTATCTCTCCTGTTAGAGGATCTTTAATATCCTCTGCAAGTGTTCTTCCAAATATTCTTTCCTCAAGAGGCATTACTATTTCTCCACCCTCTACAAGAGCAGTAATGTATATACCATCCTTTGTTCCACAATCATTCTCTATAAGAAATACATCCTGTGCAACATCAACGAGTCTCCTTGTTAGATAACCAGCATTTGCTGTTTTTAAAGCTGTATCTGCCAGTCCTTTTCTTGCACCATGTGTAGATATAAAGTATTGCAGTGGAGTAAGCCCTTCTCTAAAATTAGCCGTAATTGGTGTTTCTATGATTTCACCAGAGGGTTTTGCCATGAGTCCTCTCATACCAGCAAGCTGTCTAATCTGTGCAATACTACCACGAGCACCAGAGTCAGCCATCATAAAGATACTATTAAAGGATCTTCTCTCTGCGAGTTCCTCTGGAGTAAGTTCTTTACCCTCTTCTGCTCCAAGTTCTTTCATCATCTCATCAGCCACTCTCTCTGTAACATTTGCCCAGATATCTATAACCTTATTGTATCTTTCACCCTGAGTAATTAATCCTTCCGCATACTGTTTCTGAACTTCCATTACCTGTGCTTCTGCCTCTTTAATAAGTTCAGCCTTCTTTGAAGGTATATGCATATCATCAATGCATATGGAAATTCCAGACCGAGTGGCAACTTCAAAACCCAATTTTTCAAGTTTATTCAAAAATAAAACTGTATCTCTCTTACCATAGTTATAATGTATATATTCAATTAACTTACCAAGCTCCTTTTTCGTAAGTTCTTTATTAATCATTTGAAAGGGAACACCTTCTGGGACAATCTCCCTGAATAATATTCTACCTACTGTAGTATTTACAAAATCTCCATTTAACTTAACCTTTATGGGAGCATGTTTTTCCACTGCCTTACACTGATAAGCAAGAATAACCTCTTCAGGATCAGAAAAAATCTTTCCTGCACCCTTTGAATCTCTCTTTTCTTTTGTAAGATAGTAAATTCCAAGAACCATATCCTGGGTTGGCACAACTATGGGTTTACCATTGGCAGGAGACAGAAGATTTCCAACAGACATCATCAATACTCTTGCTTCAACCTGAGCTTCATAGGAAAGAGGAACATGAACAGCCATCTGGTCACCATCAAAGTCTGCATTAAAGGCTGTACATACCAGTGGATGAAGCTTTATTGCCTTTCCTTCTACCAAAACAGGATCAAAAGCCTGAATTCCCAGTCTGTGAAGAGTTGGAGCTCTGTTTAAAAGAACTGGATGTTCCTGAATAACCTCTTCAAGAGCATCCCAAACCTCTGGACGTTCCTGCTCAACAAGTCTTTTTGCCTGCTTTATTGTTGTTGCATAACCCTTTTCCTCAAGCTTATTGAAAACAAAAGGTTTAAATAGTTCCAGTGCCATACTCTTAGGCAATCCACACTGATGCATATCAAGTTCAGGACCAACTACAATAACAGACCTACCAGAATAATCAACTCTCTTACCAAGAAGATTTTGTCTGAATCTTCCCTGTTTACCCTTTATCATATCACTTAAAGACTTAAGAGGTCTTCGTGTGCCTGCCTTCAAAGCCTTTGAGCGTTTTGTATTGTCAAAGAGAGTGTCTACTGCTTCCTGAAGCATTCTTTTTTCATTTCTAATAATTACGCTCGGAGCTTTAAGTTCCATAAGTCTTTTAAGTCTGTTATTTCTGTTTATAACTCTTCTGTAAAGGTCATTTAAATCAGAGGAAGCAAATCTTCCACCATCAAGAGGAACAAGGGGTCTTAATTCTGGAGGAAGCACCGGAATAATGTCAAGAATCATCCATTCAGGACGATTCCCTGAGTTTTTAAATGCTTCAATAACTTTAAGTCTTTTTGTAAGCTTTCTTTTAATTCCTGTGGAAGTTGCAGTTTCTATTTTTTCTTTAAGCTCTTGGGCAACTATATCAAGGTCAATTTTTTTAAGAAGTTCTCTTATAGCTTCTGCTCCCATCCCTGCTTTGAATTTACTACCATATTGAGAAACATATTTCTTGTATTCATCTTCTGTGAGAATGTCTTTTTCCTTTAAAGGCGTATCCCCTGGATCTATGACAATGTAGTCTTCATAATAGATAACTCTCTCAAGTTGCCTTACTGAAAGGTCAAGAAGTAGTCCCATTTTGCTCGGAACGCCTCTTACAAACCATATATGTGCCACAGGAGAAGCAAGTTCAATATGTCCCATTCTTTCTCTTCTTACTTTGCTCTGAATTACCTCAACTCCACACTTATCACATATAACACCTTTGTGTTTCATTCGTTTGTATTTACCGCATAGACACTCCCAATCTTTTATGGGACCAAAAATTTTAGCACAGAAGAGTCCCTCTGGTTCTGGTTTAAAGGTTCTATAGTTAATAGTCTCTGGCTTTTTTACCTCTCCATAGGACCACTCCCTTATCTTTTCAGGTGAAGCAAGCTTTATTCTTATAGCATCAAAATCTCTTGGATTTTTAGGTTTTTGAAAAAGTGAATAAATATCCTCTGTCAAGGCTTATACCCCCTATTTAGCTTTTTTTCTTTCTAAAAGGTCTACATCAAGGCATAGACTTTGAAGTTCTTTAATTAAAACATTAAATGACTCAGGAACTCCTGGCTCCAATACAGGATGCCCTTTAACAATAGCTTCATACATACGTGTTCTACCTGTTATATCATCACTTTTTACAGTTAAAAATTCCTGAAGTGTGTATGCTGCTCCATATGCTTCCAATGCCCATACTTCCATCTCACCAAGTCTCTGTCCTCCAAACTGGGCTTTACCTCCAAGAGGCTGCTGGGTTACCAAAGAATAAGGACCTATGGAACGAGCATGAATTTTGTCTGCCACAAGATGGTGTAATTTAAGCATATACATATATCCAACCGTAACAGGTCTTTCAAAAGGCTCTCCAGTTCTTCCATCATAAAGAATTACCTGCCCTGTCGTAGGATATCCAGCTTTTTTGAGCATCTCCTTTATTTCATCCTCTTTCGCGCCTTCAAAAACAGGACTTGCAATATAAAGACCAAGAGCCTTTGCAGCAAGACCTAAATGAGTCTCAAGAATCTGTCCCACATTCATTCTTGAAGGAACTCCCAATGGATTAAGCACTATATCAACAGGTGTTCCATCTTCAAGATAAGGCATATCCTCTTCAGGTAATATCATAGAAACAACACCCTTGTTTCCATGTCTACCTGCCATTTTATCTCCAACCTGTATTTTTCTCTTCATAGCAATGTAAACCTTGACTATTTGATTAACACCTGGAGGAAGTTCGTCTCCTTTTTTAATTCTTTCAATTTTTTCATTGTATTT
>JANXBR010000007.1 GCA_025060625.1 Thermodesulfovibrio sp. | reverse complement strand
CTACATGCGCATTATGCCTCTTGTCTGTCTCATACTCTACATGAGCAGTGTTTATCGTTATGCCCCTCGCCTTCTCCTCAGGTGCATTGTCTATCTGATCATAACTCCTATACTGCGCCAATCCCTTTAACTCTAAATACTTCGTTATCGCTGCTGTCAAAGTGGTCTTACCATGATCAATATGCCCTATCGTCCCTACATTTACATGCGGCTTCTTCCTCTCAAATTTTGCCTTTCCCATTATCTTTCCTCCTTAAAATTCTCTTTAAAACTTTATATTTTCTTTTCATCTAAAGCCCATGACCGGGATCGAACCGGTGACCTCGTCCTTACCAAGGACGTGCTCTGCCGACTGAGCTACATGGGCATAAAAAAGCGGGAAACGGGATTTGAACCCGCGACCCTCAGCTTGGAAGGCTGACGCTCTACCGCTGAGCTATTCCCGCAAAACAAATATATATGAAAGTTCAAATAGTTCAAATAGTTCAAATGGAGGGGGAAGGATTCGAACCTTCGAAGGCTGACGCCAACAGGTTTACAGCCTGTCCCCTTTGGCCACTCGGGTACCCCTCCGCATCAATATTATATCTTTTTATTTTCAAACAATTCAAGCCACCGAAGGGATTCGAACCCCCGACCCGCTGATTACAAATCAGCTGCTCTACCCGCTGAGCTACGGTGGCAATCATAAATTATAATATAAGAATTTTTAAAGTGGATTGTCAACTTTTTTTAAAAAAAGTATAATATTCTAATTTAACAAAGGGGAGGTAAAAATGCCTACAAAAGTAAAGGAAATAATGAATGTAAAATTAGAAACCATTAAACCAGATGCTACAGTTTTTGATGCCATCGAAAAATTGGTTGATAAAAGAATTCGTTCTATAGTAGTTCTTCCAAAGGACGAAAAGGATGTATACGGAGTAATAACGGTAAGAGATATTGTTTTCAAGGTAATATCTAAAAATTTAGACCCTAATAAAATTAAAATAGAAGAAATTGCTTCAAAACCAATCATAAGTATAGATAAAGAAACGGAATTAGAACATCTAATTAAACTTATGGAAAAATTTAACATTGCAAGAGTTTTTGTTCATGAAGGAAGAGAAATAATAGGAGTTGTATCCCTACTTGATGTTCTTTCGGCAACTTTAATTGATAGGGCAAGGAGATATTAGACAATGTTTGATAAACTCATATCTGGTGGTAAATTAGAAAAAAGAGTAATCAAAGATATTCAGACCCACATAAGGATACTCTGTTCAGCCTTAGAATGTTTTAGACATTCACTTTCTACAGAAAACCGACAAGAAACATCCTGTGTGGCAGACCTTGAAAGAGAAGCTGATTCAGTAAGAAGAGAGATTATTTCAACTATCCATCAGGGTGCTTTTCTTCCATTTATTAGACCTAATATATGTAGATTTATAGAAATGGTTGATGAAGCCTTTGATACTCTTGAAGATGCAGCCTTTGAATTCAGATATTTAAAGGATGACATATATAAGATAATTAAAAATGAATGTGAACATATAGCTAAAATCAACTCTGCCATGTGTGAGATTCTATCAATTGCCTTTGACACTTTATTAGAAAAGGGAGATCTAAAAGAGAAAAATCTCGCCATAAGAATATATGAAAAACAGGTGGATGACCTTAAATTTGAAATTGTTGACAAGTTAAGACATTTAGAAATAACTAATTTCTGGGATGGCAAAATAATATCTGATTTTGTTGAATATATCACAAAAATAAGCGACCTAATAGAAGATGCAAGCGACTATTTATATATTATTGAAATAAGCCTTAAATAAAATTTCACTTCAATACTATTTAAATTAAAGGAGAGGAATGATAGAGGTTGCCATAGTTGCAAGTCTTCTTATTGCTTTCGGAATAGGCTCTAATGATGCATCAAATGCCCTTGGTATTTGTATAGGAGCTGGGATAGTAAAGTTAAGAAGAGCAATATTTCTCTTTGGGATTCTTGTATTTATTGGTGTTCTTCTTCAGGGACAAAAGGTCATGAAAACAGTTGGTAAAAATACAGTTGATGTAAATTTATCAATTGTTATAGTTGCTCTCACTATTTCTGCCATACTCATAATAATCTCTAATTGGCGAAGACTTCCTCTATCTACACATCAAGTTATTATAGGGACTCTTATAGGTTCTGCTGTTGCCTATGATAGTGCGGTAAATGTCTCTTCTATCATGAAAATAATAGTTTCTTGGATAATCTCACCCTTTGTAGCTATGGGTTTTTCATTTTTTATATATAAAATCCTTGAAAAAACCATATCAACATTCCCTTTCTTTCAAATTGAAAAACTTCTACGTATCTTTCTTCTATTAAGTGGTGCACTGATTTCTTATAATACTGGTGCAAACGAACTTGCCACAGTACTTGGTCCTGTAATGCATTCAGGAATTGAAATTAATAACATCCTTTTATTTTCAATTGCATCAGTTATGGTTTTCTTAGGAGCAATCCTTTTAAGTCATAGAGTAATTGAAACTGTTGGGAAGGGAATTACTACCTTAGACCCCTATTCTGGATTTGCTGCACAATTTGGAGCAGGTGCAACTGTTTTATTTTTCACTTTTCTTGGTATGCCCATATCAACCACATACTGCATAATAGGTGGAATAAGCGGAGTAGGAATGACAAAAGGAATTAATACTGTGAAGATTGGACTCTTAAAAAAAATTGGTGTTAATTTTATCGTTACACCAACTTTAGCTTTTTTACTTGGATATATGGCTCTTAAATTAATTTATTCCTAAATATTGCTTTATTTTGGAAACAGCTTCTGGGATTGCTGACTCTACAGGGGGGCTACACTGTTTACTTAATGTTTCAACATCTTCTACTTCTACACCGATTATTTTAATCTCCTTGGGCATTTCATCAGGAAATACTTGATAGCCAATTCTGATTATCTCAAAAATCGAAAAATTATGAGTACCACTTGCATAAACATTACCCCAAAAATCAATATCAAACTCAATAATACTTCCGGGTTCTTTTCCTGTCTTTACTCCATCTACAATCACAGCCCTATCATATCCTAACAAAGAATCTATAAGATTAAAACCTATATTCAAAAGGGTTACTGTATCAACAATACCTTCAAATTTTTCAGCAATTTTAAGCCCTACACCATCGTCTTTAAAATTTGGATTACCAATACCAATAACTACACTTTTCATATTTCCTCGCCGAATTCAAATTGATTATTGAAAGCGGGGGTAGAACCCCCGCTTTTAAAGAATTTTTTTTAGGCTAATTCATAATTTCTGAGACTCTTTACAAGGTCTCCGTGATGGTCTATTATGTCTATTCTTACAGGAATTCTTCCAGGAAGTGTATGGGTAGAACAGGCAAAGCATAGGTCATATGGACGATAGGCAATTTCGACAAGATTAAGAATTCCCTCATCAACATTCCCATTCTTAATAAAGTGCTTAGCAGCTTTTTGTACAGCTATGTTCATAGGTCCTTTATTATGAGTGGTTGCAACAATCAAATTAGCATCAGTAACTATTCCTTTGTCATCAGTTCTGTAATGATGAATCAGTACACCTCTTGCTGCTTCAACAATTCCTACACCCTCGCCAACAGGAGTTCCAAGTTCCTGACGAACATTAGGATCTGTAATGCTTTCATCAGAAGCAATTTGTTTTACTTTCTCTGCAGCGTGCATAAGCTCAATTGCTCTTGTCCAGTGATAAGCCAAAGTGTGATGAACTGGCTTTCCACCAAAGGCAGCAAGCATTTTTTCATAGGCTTCCTGTGCCAAAGGTGTATCAAATCCACTTGATACATTAAATCTTGCAAGCGGTCCTACACTGTAAATGCTTGTTCCATCACCCTCTACGAGTCCTTGCCATCCAAGTTTCTTTAAATAAGGTGCCTTCTGATAAGTCCAGGGTAAAGTTCTCTCAGCTATGTAGTCAAGATACTGTATTCCCTTAAATCTACCCAATTCATTACCTTTTGTATCAACAATTTTTTGTGTTCCATCATAATATGTGGTTTTATCATTTTCATCAACGGTACCAATATAGTTAGTAACTACCTTATAGACATCGCCTGTTACAAGATCCATGTACTCTTTGTTCTGAAGGACAACCTTATCAAAAACATCTAAGGTTAACTTGGCAAGTTCTAAGCAATCATCGGCACAAGCAAGAATTTCTTTCCGTTCTTCTTCAGTTATTCTCTTTGACCAACCACCAGGAAGCGCTGCTACTGGATGGCTTGGTCTACCAGAAGTAAGCTCAAAAATCTTAACTGCTGAATATCTTTTCTTTAAAACAAGTTTTCCAACATCTGCGCCTACCTTAAGAACCAAACCAACAAGGTTTCTTTCAGCAGGAGATGCCGTAGGACCACAAACAAAATCAGGAAAACCTAAGGCATATAGAATACCTGTGTGGTCTTCCACATAGTGAGCATTATAGAAGAGTTCTCTAATCTTTTTAGCTGTTGGAGTAGGTTCTACTCCGTAAACTCCGTCTGCAGCCTTCACTGAGGCTGTATAATGCACACCCCTTCAGACTCCACATATGGTGCTTACTGTTCTTGGAACCTCTTCAATGGGCATTCCAATGAGAAACTTTTCATATCCCATGAATTCAACAACCTGCATAAATGCATTATCCACATTTCCTTGCTCATCAAGGAATATGGTTATTTTTCCATGGCCTTCGAGCCTTGTCATCGGATTAATTTCAATTTTCTTCATTCCCTTTTCCCCCCTTGGGTTATTTTTCTTATTATATCTTTAATGTTCATCTGTTAGCTCTTTAATCTCTTGTATGGGAAAGAGCTTGGCAATGTATATCTGTAAAACAGATGAACAGGATCAGGAATCTGCTCAATTAGTTCTTCATTATCCAGCATGCTAGCAATAGCACTGATTGCACGTAAACTGTAATCCTTAACTCCTGGAATTGGTCCACCACAGCCTCTGCAGGGAACATTTGCTGCTGGACATTTGGAACCACAGTCTCCTTGGGTTACAGGTCCTAAACAGAGATATCCTTCCTCAAGTAGGCAACCATCTTCAGTTGGTGCTCCATCAATGGTTCTTTTTACAGTGGTTGCAAATTTCTTTGGTTTGCCCTGTAGTACTGGGTTTCTGCCACAGACTTCACATACAGCTTTACCCATAGTGATCCATGAACCAGGTGGAGGAAGTTGACCAGAGAGTAATGCCGTAAAGGCTTTCTTTACATGCTCATAATGAGGTGGACAACCACCTATGTAATAATCAACTTTCACAACTTGATCAAGAGGTCTTGCATACATTAGTGATGGAAGGGTTAATTCATATTTACCATCTAATACCATGCTTGTTTGAGGCAGGTCTTTATTTGGATTGTCCGTGCTAAAAGTATTGATATAGGCTTTATCAAGTAATTCTTCTGTTGTATGAAGATTAACAAGGCCCTTTATACCTCCATTTGTTGCACATATTCCGAATGCTATTAAAACTTTGCACTTATTTCTAAGAACATGAGCTATATGCTCATGTTCGGAATTTCTTACATTTCCAGAAATTAATCCAACATCAATGGAACCATCTGGCATTGCTTCTAAATCTTTATACTTTGCATCTGCCACTGTTGGTGCCCAAAAAACGATATCTACTGCCAAAGCAACATCTATCAATGTTTCCGATAGATCTACTACAGCAATATCACAACCGCCACAACCACCTGCTAAATAATATGCAAGTTTAGGTTTACTCATTATGCCCCTCCTTTCATAGGATTTGGTCCAAGTTCTCTTATCCTGGCATCAAAAGCTGTCATGGCTTCAGCAAATTTTTTACCTTCACTTCCTGAAATCCATTCAAGTTGTACTCTATCAGGTTCAACTCCAAGATCAGTGAGAGCTTTCTTAAGAAGTTTAAATCTTCTAATTGCCTTATAATTACCCTCTTTATAATGGCAGTCACCAAAGTGGCATCCACCAACAAATACTCCATCTGCTCCTCTCATGAGGGCTTCTGCTATGAATTCAGGTTCAACCCTTCCGCTACAGGGCACTCTTACGATATGCACTGTGGGCGGATAGGAATAACGCAGGCTTCCTGCCAAATCTGCTCCTGCATAAGTACACCAATGGCAGGCAATAACAATAAGTCTTGGCTCCCATGCCATCTTAATTCCCTCCTTTTATCTTAGTAATTACTCCATTCAAAGGAATAGTTGCCAACGCAGTTGCTTTTTCAACCTCTGCACCTAAGGCTATTGCTACAAGTTGGGCAATATGGAGTGCCGGGATTTTGTAATTTATCTTTTTTTGTTCTATAAGGAGAGATTGCCCTGCATCAAACTGCATGAGACAAGAACTGCATCCAATTACATTTACATCTGGATCAAGCTCTGCTTTTATGGTGTCAAGCTTCTTTTTGAACAGAGCAAGAGATTTCTCTGGAGCATTGGACCTTAGAGCTCCCATTCCACAGCAATCAGTTATAGTTGAATAATGGGGTGCCACTCCACCCAATGCCTCGCATATCTCTCTCATTCTCTTTGGAGCAAATACATTGTCTTCATTTGCAGGAAAAGCTCTGCTTGGCCATAGGTTGTGACAACCTGTCTGGATACCACATTTAAGCCCATTAAGACTATACTTTGCTTTTTGCTTTAATGTATCCAATCCTATCTGTTCATATAAAAAGTTTGTGACATTCCAAACCTTTACATTTCCATTGTATTTTCTACCAACTTTTGCTAAAACTTCATCTACTTTTTTCTTTATATCAGGATGCTTTTTCATATAATAATTTGCCTCATTTTGAACTCCATAGCAGGAGCCACAGCCAGTAATCATGTCAACACCCTTTTCTTCCGCAATGCTCAAATTCCAGGCTGAAGCTACTGCCCATTCAAAAATACCCAATGATGGCATGGTACCATATGCTGGACAACATGCAGCTCCTTCCATCTCAACAATTTCAACATCCAAAGCATTTAATAAGAATCTGAGAGAGTATTCAACATCTGGTCTATTAAATGGAATATTACAACCTAAAAAAAGCCCTATTCTTTTCATATTATCCTCCTTAAGTAAGCGGGAATGGTGCAATTTCTTCCAGGATAGTGTTTCTCAGTATCTCCTGGTATTTTTTCCTCATCTCTTCAAAGCTAAGTGCTGTAGGTGGCTTCTCTGGTAAACCAGCTTTCTTTCTTCTTTCTTCAAAGCCCTTTGGAAAAACAGCATGGCCAAATCTATATAGATTTCTAAGTCCTTCATAGGTATTTGCAGGACAAGACTCTACCCTAACAGCTGCTCTTCTTACAGCCTGAATAACCTCATAGGGTTTTATATCCATTGGACAAACTTCCACACAACGGTTACAGGATTGGCATCCCCAGACAGAGGAATCCTCAAGAAGTATATCTCTTAATCCAAGAGTTGCTGCATGAACAATTCTTTTAATAAAAAACTCTAAACCTGCCAAAGCCATTGGGCATGTGGCTCCACACTTTCCACACTGGATGCACTCTTTGAGTTCATCAGCACCCAGTTCCATTAGTTCTTTAATAAAATTTTCATCTGATTGGGTGAGATCAATTACATTTACGCCACCCTCTTCCATTTTTTTCCTCCTTTTATTTTTTATGCCTCTGTTAATGCATCAATCTGTGCCATAATCTGTTCTGTTGTAAATCCATGGAATGTAATTGCTCTTGATGGACATGCACTGGCACAGACTCCACAACCAGCACAAAGTGCGGGTTCAATGTAAGCCTTTTCTTTGCCTTTGTACTCAACTATTCTGATGGCAGTGTATGGACAGAGAGGCACACAAACTCCGCAACTGCTACATTTGTCTCTGTCAACCTCGGAAATTACCGCTTCAAATCTAATCTTACCAGGTATTACAAGAGCAGCTGTAGCTGCTGCTGCTGCACGAGCTTGTGCAATAGATTCAGGAATATCCTTAGGTCCTTGTACACATCCAGCAATAAATACACCTCTTGCTTGAGTTTCAACAGGATAAAGTTTAGTATGAACTTCTCTTAAAAAGCCTTCTCTTCCGCATGTAGCAGTAAACATGCTTCCAAGTTCCTCAACACCATCTGGTGGTTCAATGGCTGTAGCAAGTACCACTAAGTCAACACTTACCTCTACTGGTGAGCAAAGATCAACATCAAAGCCTCTTACTCTTAGTTTTCCATCTGGTTTAACATCAACTGCAGAAACTCTTCCTCCTCTTATTATCTTTGCTCCAAGTTCTTTTGTATAAACATAAAACTCCTCAAAATCTTTACCTGCAGTTCTAACATCTATAAAGAATAAAAAGATCTTTATGTCAGGATATTTTTCTTTAAGAATTCTGGCATGCTTAAGCATATACATACAGCATACTTTTGAACAGTATCTATGATATCTCTCGTCACGGCTTCCAACACAGGAAATCATTGCTATTGTCTTTGGTTTTGTTCCATCGGATGGTCTTTTTAATTCACCCCCTGTTGGTCCAGTGGCAGAGAGAATTCTTTCAAACTCCATTGATGTTATTACATCGGGATGGTGAGGAGAATACTCTTTAAAGTGATGCTTTGACATTGGTTTAAAGCCTGTAGCAATTATTACTGCTCCTACCTTAATATTTATATACTCGTCTTTATCATCAAACTTGATAGCATCTGCTGGACATCCCTGTATGCCCTTTGGTGGAATACCTTTTTCACAAATCTGACAGGCTGGTTTTCCAGTCTTCTCAAGTGATTTAAAGTAAAGACAATTTGGTCTATCAATGACTGCTTTCTTTGGTACTGCCTGAGGATATTCAATGTAGGCAGCTCTTCTTTGATTTAAACCAAAGTTATACTCATTTGGAACTCTTGATGGACAAATTTCTGTACAAACACCACAACCTATACATTTATCCCAATCAACATATTTGGCTTTCTTTTTGATGCGAATGTCAAAATTACCTACATAACCTTTAACATCATCAACTTCTGCATAGGTAATAAGTTCTATGTTTGGATGCTGGGCGACCTCGCCCGTCTTAGGTGTGAGTATTCAAGCAGAACAGTCCATCGTCGGGAAAGTTTTATCAATCTTAGACATATTACCGCCAATTGACGGTTGTCTTTCTACGAGATAAACCTTTAAGCCCATATTTGCAAGATCAAGAGCTGCAAACATACCTGCAATTCCACCACCGATTACCAATACAGATTTCTCCATATCTTCATATCTGTCTTCAAGAGGCTCATTGAGTCTTACCTTTGCAACAGCACTTCTAATAAGTCTCTTTGCTTTCTCAAGAGCTCCCTCTTTGTTATGCCAGTGTGGCCAGCTATCCTGGTCTCTTATGTTAGCCATTTCAAGAAGATATCCATTAAGTCCTGCATCCTCTACTGCCTTCTTGAAAATAGGACCATGGGTTCTTGGTGTACATGCTGCTACTACTACACGATCAATTGTTCCACTTTTAATATCTTGTTTAATTAAATCTTGTCCTGGGTCAGAACACATAAAAACATAATTTTTGACCAATACAACATCGGGTAGTGTTTCCACATACTTTTTCAGTTCTTCAATATCAATGGCGCCTTTGATGTTCTCTCCACAGTGACACAGATAAACCCCTACTTTTGCCATTTTAGACCCTCCTTTGAATGAATTTTAAAATAGTGGCTTAACCTTTTTACCATTTTTTACAAAATTTGTCAAGAGTTATTTTGTACCATTCCTAAGCCATTGATTTTTTATAATTTTTTATGCTATTGTTTTTGTGTTGCCGGTGTGGTGAAACGGCAGACGCGGCGGACTCAAAATCCGCTGGGAGCAATCCCGTGTGGGTTCAAATCCCACCACCGGCATAATATTAATATTTAAAAGGATGGTAAATGAGTCACTTCAAAAAATAAAAGAAAATACCCTGGGGGTGTAACATGGAATTTGAAAAAATTAAAGAATTTGTAGAGATCAAAGATGGCAAGGTTGAAGTAAAGGATAAAGAAAAAGTAAAAGAAGCAATGGACAGCCTCATTTATGACGCAGTCTTTGAAGAAAAGGATGAATTGAGAATTAAAAAATTGATGCTTATTAAAGAGATTGCCAAAGAAATGGGTGCTATTCCCTCATCAATTCAGGGACTCTATGAAGAAATGGGGAAAAACTTTCTTGGCTTTACAGTTCCTGCAATAAATATTAGAGGATTAACCTATGATGTGGCGAGAGCTATTTTTAGAAAGGCTAAAGAGAAAAATGTCGGTGCTTTTATATTTGAAATTGCTCGCTCTGAGATTGGTTATACCAAACAAAGACCCCTTGAGTATTCAACCTGTATATTAGCTGCTGCAGTTAGGGAAGGTTTCACAGGACCTGTTTTCATACAGGGAGACCATTTTCAGATAGTAAGAAGATACTATGAGAAGGAACCAGATAAAGAGATAAACTATGTAAAGGGTTTAATAAAAGAAGCCATTGAAGCAGAGTTTTACAACATTGATATTGATACTTCTACTCTTGTTGACCTTAGCAAAGAGACAGTATATGAACAACAAAGACCTAACTTTGAAAACACTGCTCTTTTAGCTGAATACTTAAGAAGCCTTGAACCTCAGGGAATTACCATCTCAATAGGCGGAGAAATAGGAGAAATAGGTGGTAAAAACTCCACGCCAGAGGAAGCAAGAGCCTATCTTGACGGATTTAAAGATGTATATAAAGGAACAAAGGGTTTAAGTAAACTTAGTGTGCAGACTGGAACAAAACATGGTGGTGTGGTTCTGCCAGATGGAAGTATTGCACAGGTTAAGATTGATTTTGAAACTCTAAGAGTTCTCTCTGACCTTGTTCGTAAAGAGTACGGATTGAGCGGATGTGTACAGCATGGAGCAAGCACTCTTCCAGAGGAAGCCTTTGATAAATTTCCAGAAACAGGAACTTCAGAGATTCATCTTGCTACAGGATTTCAAAATATTATATATGATAGCAAATATCTACCTGATGATTTCAGAAAAATGATATATGATTTTCTAAAACAACAGTTTGCCTCTGAATGGAAAGAAGGACAGACAGAAGAGCAGTTTATCTATAGCACTCGCAAAAAAGGATTCGGACCCTTTAAGAAAGATTGGTGGAGCCTACCAAAGGATATTAGAGAAGCTATCATGAAAGAGCTGGAAGATAGATTTGAGCTCCTATTTGGAAAATTAAAAATATTCAATACGAGAGATATTGTTGAGAGAACAGTAAAAGTTGTTAAAGTTCCTGTAAAAATAAGCGCTTAGGAGGAACTATGGATACTCTCGGAATCATTGTTGGCGGAGGTCCTGCACCTGGAATAAACGGAACAATAAGTGCTGCAACAATTGAGGCAATAAATCAGGGGAAAAAGGTAATCGGAATAAAGGGCGGATTCAAACCTCTTTTTGATGGAAATTTAAGTTGTGCAGTACCACTCAGCGTTGATGATGTTTCAAGAATTCATACCTTAGGTGGTTCAATTCTCAGAACATCAAGGGAGCATGCAGACCGAGTAAAAGAAAGATTTCCTATATTGATGGAAACCCTAAAAAAACTTGAAATAAAGTACCTTATAACAATAGGAGGAGATGGAACTCTCTTTATGGCAAATTGGATAGAGAGGGAAGCAAGAGGTGATATAAATGTTGTCCATGTTCCAAAAACAATAGATAATGATCTTCCTCTTCCAGGAGGTGCACCAACTTTCGGATATGAAACAGCAAGACACTGGGGTGTAGAAATAGTAAAAAATATAATGGAAGATGCAAAAGTTACCGCAAGATGGTATTTTCTAACGATAATGGGAAGACATACCGGACATTTAGCCTTAGGAGTAGGAAAGGCAGCAGGAGCAACGCTGACCATAATTCCTGAGGAGTTTCCAGAAGACAAGATTTCATTTAAAAAAGTTGCTGATATTTTAATAGGAGCCATAATAAAGCGACTCAGCATGGGAAGAGACCATGGAGTTGCCATACTTGCAGAGGGGCTCTCTGAGAAATTTGATCCTGAAGAATTAAGCCATTATGAACAATTAGAAAAGGATGAAACTGGTAGGGTTAGATTAAGTGAGATTCAACTTGGAAGAATAATGAAAAACTTTGTTAAAAAATCTCTTGAAAACATGGGAATTAAACTAACCATAGTGGATAAAAACATAGGCTATGAACTGAGATCTGCTAATCCAATACCCTATGATATTGAATATACAAGAAATCTTGGCTACGGAGCTGTTCGCTATCTATTAAGAGGCGGAACAGGTGCCATAATAACCTTTGAAGAGGGTCATCTTAGACCAATTCCTTTTGTAGAACTAATTGATTACAAAACAGGCAAGGTAAAAATAAGGAAGGTTGATATCACCTCGGAAAACTATGAAGTAGGAAGAAAATACATGATAAGACTGGAAGCAGAAGACTTTGAAGAAGAGAGACTTAAGGCACTTGCATCAGTAGTTAAGATGAGTGAACAAGAATTCAAGGAAAAATTTCTATATGTCGTCACATGAAAGAAGGAGAAAAAATAAAAAAGATTTCGTTCCTTTAGACCGAGAAAGAGCAGAGAAAATTAAGGAAGTTTTACACTATCTTTATGAAATAAACAAATTCATTCCCATTATAGTAGAAGGAAGAAAGGACAAAAAGGCTCTTAGGGAAATAGGATTTGATGGAGAGATAATTACCTTTCATAGTGGAAAATCAATTTACGAATTTTCAGAGACAGTTGCCAATCGTTTTGAAAAAGTTATCCTACTTTTTGACTGGGATGAAAAGGGAGAAGAACTTTACTCAAAGGTTGGAGAGAATCTACAGGGAATGTGGGAAGATTTCTCATCTATAAGAGAGGTTTTAAAAGTTCTCTGTCAGAAGGAAATATTAGAAATAGAGGATATTCCATCACTCTTTCATAGACTGGCAGGTAAAAGCCTTGATGTAAAAGAATGGCAACAGTAGATTTAGGCAAAGAAGGTGAAAAATTAGCAATAGATTATCTATTGGCAAAGGGTTATAAAATCCTTGAGAGAAATTTTCGCACAGTCTTTGGAGAGATTGATATAATAGCAAGGGATAAAAATTACATTGTCATTATAGAAGTAAAGAGAAGACTTTCAGAGCGATTTGGTAAAGCTGAGTTATCAGTAAATTATAAAAAACAGGAAAGAATAAAAAAATCAGCCCTTTATTATGTCTCAAGGTTAGAAAAAGAATATCCTGTTAGATTTGATGTAATAGCTATCAATGGAAAAGAGATTGAACATATTGAAAATGCCTTTTATTAAGTTATTCTTTTATTGAATAGTAAAGCTTTACCGAGACAAAGCCGAAAATCAAAGTAGTAATCCAGGGTGAAATAAAAGGTGGAAGAATCTTTGAATAACCAACAAATAAAAAGAGTGAGTATACAAGCCAATAAGTTATGGTTATTAAAAGTCCTATACTAACAGTTATTATACCACCTGATGCAGTTCCACCTTTTGCTTTTGAAAAGATGAAGTTGAATTTTTCGTATGCACCAAGAGGCAGAGACATTCCAAGCACCATCATAAAAAAGGTTACAAAGTTGTAGGAAAGCCTGCTACTTATATCAGTATCAATCTTTGGATTGCTTAGCCCTGCTCTTTTTAATTCTTTTCTTTTCTGAATTAATTCTAAAAGACTAAATTGTTCAATTTTCTTAATATCTTTAAAAGCTGAAATGGAGATTTTTAAATTAAGAGGATAATTCATTGAATCATACTTTTCAACTTTTCCAGTTAAAAAATCATAAATTGTGGCTTTTTTAAGTAACCAATGATTTCCTTCTATTTTCGCCTCCTGTGAGTCTATTCTCTTAATCAATGTGTCATTTTTAAAATGGAAAATTTTTACCTCCTCTGCTCTTCTATCTATTTCAAGAAACTTTCCTATTTTTAAAACATTTCCATCTTTTGTTCTAAGAAAAATATCTCTCTGCATTATACTTTTTCCTTTCCGCGTTAGTTCTTCAATCATATTATTTAGTTCTTTATTAAATTCTGGCTGTATGAATTCTCCAAATACAAAACTCAGTATGGAGAGAAAAATGCCCAAAAATAAAAAGGGCTTTAAAACACCTCTTAACCTTCCTCCAGAAACTGAGATAATTAAAAACTCTCTGCTTCGCACTCCAATTGAAAATATAAATAATGATGTTACAAGGGTAACAAAAGGAATAAGGTAAAAAACATAACGAGGAATGCTATAAAAGACAAACTCAACAAAAAAGATAGTTGAAGGTTTATAGGGTATAAAATCATCAATTTTTTCAATAAGTCCTACTATTGCAAGCAGAAAAGACATTGAAAAAAGCAGGATTAAAAAGGTTTTTACAAAATCTTTTATATAGCTTTTACATACAATATTTATACTCATTACTACTTTCTAATTCTGGTATACATAAAGATTGCTAAAAAAACCATGACCATAAAAGGTATGAGAGTTCCCATCTCTACCGAAACTTTTCCTGTCTTTGCAAGATTGGCCCCGTATATCATTAAAATATAATAAGCTGCAAAAATTCCAAGCCCCACAGTAATACCACCCATTCTACCAGTTCTTCCAAGGATTAGACATAATGGAGGAGCTAAAAAGACACATACTATACATAAAAGTGGTAAAGTGAGTCTTCTATAAAGTTCCAGTTTATAATCAATAACCTTTGCCTTTTCAGTCTGAATTTTTGAAATAAGTTCTAATAAAGAAAACTCATTTATTTTCTTTGCTATTGGATCAATATTAGGTGAAAGCTTAAAAATATACTCTTTAAAACTTAATTCATATAAAGATAAACCTTTGCTGAAATAAGCTTTTCCCTCATGTAAGCTCAAGTTTATGTTTTCCCTTTCTTTTTTAATTAATCCTTCTTTTGCAATTATGATTTTAATATCATATTTTCTCTCATCAAAAATTATTATCTCCTTTAAATGAAGACTGTCAGGTTTCTCCTTAACAAAAATAGTTATATCCTTAAAACCTCTGTTAAAAACTCCCTCCTCCAATCCAAGTGGTGCACGTTCTGCAAGAAGAGTTAAAATTTTTTCTCTTACAAGAGATGTTGCTGTTGGTGCAACATAAAAACTTATGATAGTTGTAAAAAAAAATGTTGTTAATCCAATATATATAGCAGGTTTAAATGCTCTTTTGTAGGGCATTCCACTAACCATGAAAATTGTCATTTCATTGTCTGTCTGTGTTCTTCCATAGGTAAGTAAAACACCAAGTAATAAACCCATAGGAAGTGTAAATATGAGTAGTTGAGGTTGTAAAAAGATTATTATCAATAGAAGATTTGGTAAATCTATTCCCACTGAAGCAAATATTTTACTTAATTTGAAGAATTTTTCAATTAGTAAGACGGCATTTAAAAAGGCAATTGAAAGCCCAATATTCTGAATAAGTTCAAGAGTTAGAGCTCTATATATAACCTTCATTAAAAAATGCCCTTTTTGAGGATATCATGAATGTGAATTAAGCCTTTTAGGGTTTGATCACTGTCAAGAACAATAAGGCTTGTAATTGAATATTTTTGCATAACTGAAAGGGCAACAGCTGCGAGTTCATCTTCCTTTATAGTTTTAGGATTGACTGTCATAATTTGGCTTGCTCGCAGGTCAAAAAACTCTTTCCCATATCTCTGCACACCTCTTCTCACATCACCATCAGTAATTATCCCCTTAATCTTTCTACTTTCATCAACAACAATCACAACTCCGAGTCTTTTTGATGATATTTCTAACACAGCATCAAGCATAACAGTATGGGGAAAACATAGAGGAAGCTCATCTCCCCTATGCATTAGATCCTTTACCTTTGTTAACATTCTTCGTCCAAGAGAACCTCCAGGATGAAAAAAAGCAAAATCTTCTTTTTTAAACCCATTAAGCATAATTAGAGCAACAGCCAATGCATCACCCATTGCCAGTGTGGCTGTTGTAGAGGCTGTAGGAATAAATCCAAATGGGCAAGCTTCTTCTTTTACTGAGACATCCAAAACAGCATCAGCTTGCTTAGCTAATGTGGATTGAGTATTTCCAGTGATGGCGATTATTTTAACATTGAAATACTTTAGAAATGGAATAAGCCTTATTATTTCATCAGTTTCACCGCTGTTAGAAATTGCGATAACAACATCGTCTTCTGTAACCATACCAAGATCACCGTGACTTGCCTCTGCTGGATGCATAAAAAATGATGGCGTGCCTGTTGATGCTAAGGTAGCTGCAATTTTTCTTCCCACAAGTCCTGACTTTCCAATTCCAGTTACTACAACCCTACCCTTGCAACTGTGAATAATTTCAACTGCCTTTACAAAGTCTTCATTTATTCTTTTACTTAGTGCCTGTAAAGATTCTGCTTCAACAATAAGAACCTTTTTAGCTACTTCTATTAGGTTTTGCATAAATTTTATTTTAAGTGACTCCTACGATTAAATTCAAATAATCCTTATTTCTCCAGAACTAAAAAAATGTCACCCTCTATAAGACTATCTATGAGCTGATATCTATCTGTTAGCGTTCTTGAAAAACTATCAAGCTCTTCATTTGTGAAATAGGTTAAAGTAAAATCAATGAATTTGGTATTTTTATTAAGGCATGTAAAGATAAGTTTTTCGCTTGTATGCTCAAAAAGTATGGTAAGATATCTCTTCATTATTTCCTTTATACCTTTAATTGCAAGATTAAATACTCCTATTGCAACAGTGTAGTTAAAATTTCTATCCAGAGCTTCTATTTCAATATCTTTTACATGAAAAAGTGCCTCAGCATATTTCCTTCTTGCAAGTTCTATGAGTGATGAATTTATATCAACCCCGAGGTAATGACAGTTAATTCCTTTTTGTTTCAAAAAACCGTAAAAATCACCCTTGCCACAGCCAAAATCAAGAAGGCTTTTGCCATCAGGGTTAATAAGCTTAAGAACTGCTTCATATCTAAGAATTTGTCCTTTCGGAGTCCATCCAACTGACTCAGGGGAGTCTTTAAAATGAATAAGTCTTTTTGTAAAAAAATCAATCACATATTCCTTTGCAAGCTCATCCACTATGACATACCTTATCAGTCATTCTGAGGATGCTTAAGCATCCGAAGTGTATCATCTATGTTATACTAAAAAATGCAGATAATTCCAGCAATTGACCTTAAAGACGGTAAATGTGTAAGACTTCGTCAGGGAAAATTTGAGGAAGTTACAGTCTATTACGATAATCCTGAGGAGGCTGCTTTAAGGTGGTTAACAGAAGGTGCAGAAGTTCTTCATGTGGTAGACCTTGATGGAGCAAAGGAAGGTAAAATAAGAAATCTTCTCTCAATAAAAAAAATCAGAGAGGCTTTTAAGGGCCAAATAGAGGTGGGAGGAGGCATAAGAAGGCTTGAAGACATTGAACTGCTTTTATCTTCAGGGATTGATAGAGTAATCCTTGGCACAATTGCTGTTCAGTCTTCAGAGTTTGTAAAAGAGGCATGTAGAAGATTTCCAGATAAAATTATCATAGGGATTGATGCAAAGGATGGATATGTGGCAGTAAAAGGCTGGGTAGAACTTACTAAGCTAAAAGCCACAGAGCTTGCCTTGAAGATGCAGGATTATGGCATATGGGGAATCATATACACAGATATAATGAGAGATGGCATGCTTACAGGTCCTAATATTGAATCAACACGAGCTTTGGTAGAGGCAGTGAAAGTTCCAATAATAGCTTCAGGCGGAGTGTCTTCAATGGATGACATAAGGAGGCTCATAGAGATTCCAAATCTATGGGGCATAATAACTGGAAAGGCAATATACTCAGGTGCAATCAGTTTAAAAGAGGCAATTGAATTTGTAAAATTCAATCAAAATCAAAGGGTCTAAACTCTATTGATAAGAGATAGATTAACATGAGATTAGATGAGAGAACTTTAAAAATCATAAAATTACTGGCAGAGAAGTATTTTGGGCAGTATTGTGAAGTTCGTATATTTGGCTCAAGAGT
Organism: Thermodesulfovibrio sp.; assembly: GCA_025060625.1. Lineage (GTDB taxonomy): Bacteria > Nitrospirota > Thermodesulfovibrionia > Thermodesulfovibrionales > Thermodesulfovibrionaceae > Thermodesulfovibrio. The sequence goes on along the minus strand of JANXBR010000007.1, from coordinate 13,523 downwards.
TAATGATACTAAAAGAGGTGGAGACATTGATATTTACGTAAAGACAGACCTAAATGATGATGTTCTTGAAAAGAAAGCAAGTTTTCTTGCTGAGCTAAAAATGAAAATTGGAGATCAAAAAATAGACCTTATTGTTGAAAATACTAAAAATCCTAAGAAAGGCTCAATATATGAAATCGCAAGAACAACAGGAATAAAAATATGAATAAAAGGAGAATCGCTTCATATATATCAGTATGTAATATTCATTCAGAAAGATTGGCAAACTCAATTAGAAATCTAAAAAAACTAATTCCTCTTTCAGTAGCCCAATATAAAATGCTTAATGAACAGGAGGTTTCCTTTTTAGACCAGATGTCTTATCGTTTCGGCAAACTTCAAGATGCGATGGGAAGACTATTAAGATTGGTACTTTTAAGTCTTGGTGAGGATGTTACCAATCTTCCCTTTATTGATATTTTAAATAAGGCTGAAAAACTTGGCATAATAGAGAATGCCCATGAATGGATTACCTTAAGGGAGTTGAGAAATCTTTTAACTCATGAATACAGTGAAAAAATTGAGGAAATAGTTGAGGGAATAAACAAACTTTATGAAATTTCAAAAAGACTTTTAGAGATTTATAAAGAAATCATAGAATACATTGATAAAAGAAAAATCCTGGAGTAGGCTATGCTTGCAAAAAGAATAATACCTTGTCTTGATGTTAAGGATGGCAGAGTGGTAAAAGGGGTTAATTTTCTCAATCTCAGAGATGCAGGAGATCCCGTGGAGAATGCCCTTTACTATGATGAAGAAGAGGCTGATGAGCTTGTATTTCTTGATGTAACAGCATCCCATGAAAAAAGAAAAATAATTATTGATGTTGTTGAAAGAACTGCTTCAGTGGTGTTTATGCCGCTCACGGTAGGTGGTGGTATAAAAACTATTGATGATATAAGAGATTTACTCAATGCTGGTGCTGACAAAGTTTCCATAAATACAACGGCAGTAAAAGACCCTTATTTCATTCAAAAGGCATCCATGCGTTTTGGTTCCCAATGCATAGTTATTGCCATAGATGCAAAAAGGGTTGACAAAAGTTTTAATCCAAAAGCCTATCCTCCTGAAAAGTGGTTTGATGATAGAGAGCTTGAGGATGTTCTTTACAGAGAAGACTCTCGATTTGTTCTTTCCACTCACGGAGGAAGACTCATGAGACCTATTGATGCAATAGCATGGGCAAAGAAAATGGAAGCTTTTGGTGCAGGAGAGATTCTTCTTACAAGTATGGACAGAGACGGAACTAAGGAAGGATATGATATAGAGCTTACAAGGGCAATTTCTGAAGCTGTAAGAATCCCTGTTATAGCATCAGGAGGAGCAGGCACACTTGAACATCTCTATGAAGCCTTTGCCTATGCAAAGGCAGATGCAGTTTTGGCAGCATCAATATTTCATTTTAGAGAATACTCTGTGAGAGAGGCTAAAGAATTTTTAAGACAAAAAGGAATTCAAATAAGATTATAGTTCAGAGTTTTTTTAGATATACCATCTTGACAGAAAAAAGTTCTAAATGTTAATGTTCAAATAATGAACAAATCAGAGTTAAATGAGCAAATCGCACTTAAAATTCTTGAGCACATTGATCAAGATCCCTCTATCACACAAAGAGATCTTACCGCAAAACTCGGAATAGCCTTGGGACTCACAAATACTTACATAAAAAGACTTAGTAAGAAGGGATATATCAAGATAAAAAATCTCACTGGTAAAAGAATAATGTATATTCTCACACCAAAGGGACTTATAGAAAAAACACGTCTTACCTGTAACTACATGGCAAGATCCTTTAATTACTTCAAGGAAATAAAAGGGAAAATAGATAAAACTTACAGTGCTATTGTTTCTTCAGGAGAGAAAAATATTCTTCTATGGGGTAGTGAAGAACTGGCAGAACTCTGTTACATAGCATCAAAGGGACTGCCAGTTAAGATTGTTGGAGTTGTAAGCTTTAATGGAAGGAAGAAGTTCTTCAACTGCAAGGTTTACTCAAAGGATAATATAAAGAATATTAAATTTGATGCCATTGTTGTGGCAACCTTTGAAGAAAGAGAGATTGCTGAATTGAAAGATATAGATGCCAAGGTTTACTATTTATGGCAGATTTAGTAGTTAACTGGTATTGTATATATGTTAAATCAAGGCATGAGTTTAAGGTATTTGAGAGACTAACTAAGGCAGGAATAGAGGCATTTTTACCTGCTGTTGAAAGGCTTAGAAGATGGAAAGACAGAAAAAAACTCATTAAGTTTCCGCTTTTTCCTGGATATCTTTTTGTTTGCATGGAAAAAAGCTATGAATTAATGCTTAGAGTTCTTAAAACTCCGGGTGTTGTAAGTTTCATCAAAAATCCAAATGGAGAGCCAGAGCCTGTTCCAGAAGATCAGATAATACCACTTAAGAAAGCAATAGAAAACAATAAAGAGATAGACCCTTATCCATATTTAAAAGAAGGACAAGAGATTAAGATAAAAAGAGGTCCCCTTGCAGGAGTTAAAGGAATATTAAAGAAAAAAGAAAAGCAGCATTATTTAATTGTCTCAATACATATACTTCAGAGGTCTGTAAGTATCAGATTAGATGCCTCTGAAGTAGAGCTGGTTTAATTGGCGAGTGTTTGCTTGATGGGAAAACATTTTTTGATTTAATGCCAATGTAGGTAAGAAGGCGGGGAATTATAAGAAGTATAATAAAAATGTTGAGGAGATTTTTAACTTCGCTAAGCCTTTTTTAGGAATAATAATTCCTTATGTCATTCTGAGCACCCTCAATGGGTGCATTTTCTTTGTCATTCTGAGGGGTCTAAATGACCCCGAAGAATCTCTCCTCCAATGTGGAAAAATTGGAGATTCTTCGCTATCGCTCAGAATGACACTTATCCAATTGTCATTCTGAGCACCCTCAATGGGTGCGAAGAATCTCTCATTACAAAGAGGAGGAGATTCTTCACTTCGCTGAGTTTCGTTCAGAATGACAATAATGTGGTCTCAGAAATAACATGATAAAATATAGAAAAATTCTTTGAGTTAAAAATATGGCTGAAGTACAAGAGAGAGTTTCAAGGCTTGAAGAAGCATTGGAAGAGTTTATTAGGATTGTTAGTTTAGAATTTAAAAAAACTCTATGAGTCTCAGATGCGTACTGAAGCAGAATTACGGGAATTTAAAGATGAAATGAGAGCTTTTAAAGATGAGGTAAATAAAAAGATAGGAGACTTGGCAATAAAGCTTGGAACAATCGCAGAATACATAGTTGCACCAGGAATACCTTATGCAATAAAGAAAACCTTCGGTCTTGAGGTTACTGAGCTATCGGTAAGAAGAAAAAGAAGAATTAAGGATAAATCAAGAGAGTATGATGTCATAGTTGTAGCAGGAGAGTATGTTTTTATTACCGATGTGAAATCAAAATACAGAAGACAATATTTGAGAGAGTTTGAAGCGATAAGAAAAGATTTTTTTAAATATTTTCCTGAATATAAAGGTTTGAAGGAGGTTATTGTTATTGCATCTTTTTATTTTGACAGTGAGATACTAAATCTTGCGACTCAAAGAAAGTGGTTAGTTTTACAGCTTGGTGGAGATTATCTTGAGTTTGTAAACTCAGATAAAGTAAGTTTGCCATAGGTTTGGATGATATTTTAAGGAGGCGATTCTTCGCTTAGCTCAGAATGACAAGGAGGAGGGGATTCTTCAGTCGCTAAGGGCGACTTCCTAATTTAAATTTCTACGATCAATTAAATACTTTCCCAATCCAAAACTTGTATTTTTACCAATATGCAATATTTCTCCTGCCTGAATAAATGGAAGAAAAGATTCTATATTGCCATAGTAAGTTATGCTTCCCATCAGCCCTCCAAGCTTCATTCTTGTATCTTGTCTTGAAGAGTATCTTTCCCAGTCAAACCATTTAAGCTTTGATGATTCAATCACAACGCTTTCAGCATGATTAATAATTTCCTTATGATTCCATTGAGGCTCTCTACCCTCACAATGAAAATAATAGAGCAAAAGTAATCTTCTTAGGAGATTTCTTATAAGTATATGAAATTCAGGCATAGTAACTAAATCTCTCATGTATTTTATTCTTAAAGGAGTAACGAAACGAAGGGAGAGATTATACTTAGAATGCGAGATATTAAACTCTTCAGGTATATAGATTGTATCTGATTGGGTTTGTTTTATCATCTTTTTCGTATGTGAAAAAATAGAAACTTCATTTATCCATTCTCCATCGTCTTTCTTACATTTTATTATTTCTAAGATTTTATACCTCCCTCTTCCTTTTCCTATACCTGTTTTGCCAAGTTCATGAAAGGTATAAATAAAATAAGGCAAATAATCAATTGCCTTACCTATAAGTATTAGATGAAACTCAAACTTACTTCCAGGTTGGTATATCTTAGAGTCAGAATTTTTTGAATTAATTTCAGGAGGTTCTATTACAAAGGGATGTGGTATTTTTTCATATTTCTGCATATTCATTATTTGTGCGGAACTGGATGGAAAAGTTTCAAATACATAGGCATAAATACATCTTGATTTAAGCAAACACTCTGTGCAGTCCTGTTTTTTTAAAATACATGTTATTTTCCTAAATACATTCCCAAATCCACCTCTAAATGCAGAGCCTTTATAGTATGGTAGATGTATTTCCTCAATTGCTTCCATTATGAATTTAAATTTTTGATAGTTGATGATCATATAATCTCAGTAAGGTGAATGGTCAAAAATTATGACATCTCCAGTAACAGGACTTCTATATATAAGCTTTCTTGCAATTCCATGAAGAGCATGGGCTATTTTAAGATATAACCATACAGGAGCAGCACCCGTAAGAATTATGTCATTACCTTTACCAACCATCTCCCTTGCTTTATTGATATAACTATCAAGCATTGAAAGTTTGGCATTTTCAGTATCCTTGTAAAGCATTGATATATCAATTTCTATGACTTTAGCCATTTTAATTCCCAAAGTATTTTTGTATTAAGACACCCATCAACTATATCTTCCAGATTTCAATTTATCCATTATTCTCTTTGCCTTTTCAGGCATGGCATAGTAGAAAAACTCCATCTGTTCCTCAAGCCACATAAGTTTTAGTTCAACAGGTTTTTTCCTGTACTGCTCAATATCTTCCTTTGTTTTGTAATATAATAAAGGTTCTTCTTTCTCAATACTTTTTTTCATCCCTAAATTAATCCTGCCATTCTTTCATAATTTTCCTTAGATAAAATAAATCTGCCTTATCTTGTGGTCTTTTAGTTTTCTCTTTCATTTGAATTATTACATCTATAGGCACAAGTGGTATTTCAATAGCACCAAATTTTATATTTTTTCTTCTCGTATAGGCGTCATTAAAATCAAATTGGGGTTCAATAAAAACATCAAGAAGAAAAAAGGGAATTTTATCATTATATAAACTGAAAACAATCATTCCTTTTTCAATTATCCATTCCTTTCGCTTCTGTGGATCTCGTAGGTCTTGCAATTGTACAGGTATCTTTGGCTTAAAACCAAGTTTTTCCATAACTTTTATGAATCTATCAATATTTTCTTTATCAAGGCTTATAGCAATGTCTATATCAGCCGTTGCTCTTTCAATCCCATAAAGATTAATAGCTATGCCACCACAGACCAAATATTTAACACCACCCCTACTTAAAGCACTAAAAAGCCTTTTAAAATTTTTCATAAACTATTTAACTAACTCTATCACTGCCCAGCCAAAAGGCAATAAACCATTATTTGTCTTTGGTTTCGGGCTATCTGATGCAAGCCAAAATGTAGTCGCACGGTCAAGATAAAGGGGAGGTCTATCTCTTCCTTGCATTATTTTAATGTGCCTATTCCCCTCAATAGTTACTGCTTCTGCTCCAGAATGTCTACCTATACGGATAAGAAAGGCATCCTTTTTGAATTTATCCTTAAATTTGGTATTTGCATCTATACCTGCTTGATGTTTTATTTTTAATACTTCATTAAGTGGTTTAACCTCTCTATTTAAGTTACCTGCATAGAAACTGTGTAAAGAAGAAAAGAGATTTTCAAAATTTAGCGGTTCTAAAATTCCTGAGCCTTCTAATGGCTGTTCAATACTTATAAAGCCTTCAAATACACTTCCTGGCTTTATTACCTCAAATATTTGATAAACTCCTCCTTTTTCAGCCAGAGTTTCTCCGCTTATTCTTTCCTTTTTTCTGTTTACTGCATAAACTATCTTTGTTTTTACTTCACCAACTGGTAAAAAGTCTGATACTTTAAGCATTCTAAATGGATCATTAGAGAACTCTCCTTTAAGAAGTTTTTGCTCCAATTTCTTAGAAATTTGTTTTTTACCAATTTGTCTATAAGTAATCTCAGAATTCTCTAAATCCTGCCTACTTAATAAATTGGAGCTTTCCCAAAAATTTCTTATTTCTGCCCTTTTAGCAAGAATATTTAAGTATGCAGTTCTTATAGAACCCTTAATTGACGATCCTGGTATGTAGGGTTTATTAGTTTGAACATTGTAAGAGGTTTTATTTATCGTAAACTGATTAATTATGGTTTTCTTGTCAAAACTTGATAGATTCAATACTTTCTTGTAATGCTCAATAACTCCCTGAGCAACTTCCACCTTTCTTCCACCAATCTTAGGATTATAATTAGCCTTTACAAATTTAATAACTGAGAGAAGACTCTCTCTTGAGCATACTCTGATGAACTCCTCTCTTTGTTTTTCATTTAGTGCTCTTACAAAATCAATTGGATCAAACTCAATTAGCTCTCCCTTCTTATCATCTATTACAAAACTTGTAGGCTCATAAACATCATCACAACCAATATGAATTGGAGATAAAACATGTAGTTTAAATCTTACTAAACTTTTCATTTTATTCCTCCACCTTAACTGGGATGTATAGTGAGTATCCCTGTGTTACAGTCTTGGGTTCAATCTTAGAGATTCCCCTGATGGAAGAACCTATATAAGGTTTAGTAAATATGTTTTTGTCTTTAAGGATTATTACTGCTGCCTCATCAGCCATTATAATAGGATTTTTAAAGGGCTTACCTGATTTTGCAAAAACATCTCCGTGTCTACCAAATCTTATAAAGGGACTGAAGAATACATCTTTTATAGAAAAATCCTTTAATACACAGGGAGAGAGAGTATAGAGAGCATTTGGATTGTCTGAGCCAATGGATTTCAAATCAATCTCGCTATAAGATAAAATCTCAAATCTACCCAAACCTGTTGAAGCATCCTTACCAAATCCTGATTTACCAATACGATTTAAAGCTTCTTTTACAGAGTCAATAGAAATATCTTCTCTTAAAGCTACGAAAATAACAAGTTCTATCTCTGGAATATAAACCTTCTGCTCAACACCATATGGCGCAAACTGTCCCTCACCAGTAGTTCCTGTTAAACGATTGATTGAGTTATGCGGTTGGGTAAAATCAATAATAACTGAACTGATGCTCTTTTTACTTATATATCGCTTAGTTTCTAAGTCAGAGTATTCTAATAATTTATTAAGCAGTTCTTCATCATTGAGATACAAATCCTCAGACCTTAGAGACATAAGTGAAGTATTCTTTTGCAAAAACATCCATTTTTTCTTTTTTAATTCCTTCCTCTGTCTGATAACTTCTCTTTCATCATATTTTTCAACTTTAAATAGCAAATCAACAGGCATTTCTGGTCTTTTTAAAGTATAACCATTTCCTACCTTAAGATAGGCAGTTGAGGTGACTAAAAAAGGATTTTTTTCATACTCATTAAGCAGTTCTTCAATCTTCATTCCAAATATTTTTTCATCATAAAATGCCTGCCAACAAATATGACCAAATATAGTATCCCCTTTGAGAGGAGTTCCAAAGCCTGAAAGAGGCTTTATAGTTATTTCATAAGTTTTCATTGCGACTCCCTTTGTATTTCCATTTTTACAAAATTCAGGATTTTTTCAGCTTTTTCAATAGCCATTTTAACCTCATTTTCATCAGGTGAGCCAAAAGAAGGCGGATATCTATACATTATGCTGTAAGGAGTTAAAGCATCCGCATCATCCATTAATTCAGCGAATTTTTTGTTGTATTTCATGCAAATCTCTACAAGGTCTCCCAGATCATGAATTTTTAGAATAGGATTCTGTTTAAATGATAAATAGGCTTTTAATGCCTTCTCAGCACATTGTTGAGTATGATATGTAGCAGTGTCAAAGATGGGATCATCTCCGGCAATTAGTTTTTTAGCAGTCTTCAAATCGCTTTCAGCTTTTATTAGCCATTCTTCATATTGCTTCATAAAGTTTGACCCCTTCTTTTTTTATTTTGTAACAAAGGGTCGAAATGTCGGTTGCAAGATTTTCAAATTCATCTTTTGTATAAACTAATATATCCTTAGCTACCATTAACCCTCTCAATGAATGAAGTCCTTTAAGTATTCTTTTATAGGGCTTTTCCTCGGAGCTTTCTACTATTATTAGAATGTCAAAATCACTATTTTCATCAGGTTTTCCCCATGCCCTTGAGCCAAAAAGATAAATGGCAATTGGCTTGTATGTTTCAATTAACCTTTCTTTAATTATATTTATTACATCTTTTTGCATATATGCTATAATTTATTCTTTATAAAAAAGAGAGGCTTTATCAAACATTTCTTTTATAATATCATCATTAAATTCAAACTTTATCCTTCCATATCCTCTACTACCATTTCCTCCTATTGAGTCCATTTCAAGAAGTTTTAACCCTTTAAGAAGGTATTCAAAAAGAGTTTCATCCCCATCTTCAAGAATTTTAAATGTAATAGTAAAATCAAACTCAGTCCCTTCAGGAACACGCTCTATGAAACGAGGTCCTGCAGTTGAGACGGTTCCTCTAATTCTGTCCATTGAGTTTTCAGCCTTAACTTCAATAAGCTGCCAACGATATGCCTGTGCCTTCTCTTTCCATTCTTTATTTAAATAACAGTCTGCAAAGGATACCCTTGTAGGTCCTAAAATAATCTCTTCATCAGACTCTGAACCACTGCTTCCAAATATTTTAAGGATTGCTTCAGCTTTTTTCCTTAAACTTTCATCTTTAAGAGATTTCAAAACCTTTACAGTTACCAATCCCCCACTTTCAGAAGCAAAAGGAACAAGCCCGCTTTCCAGTTCAAGCAAAGACCTAACTTTACCCTTTAAGGAAGAGCCAGGAATATATGGTTCAAGAGTATGAGGATGTTTAATCACAGGGCTATCAGTGCCTCCAATTTTCATTTCCATATTGCCTGAACCTATATGTAAACCACTCTTAAGAATAATTTTACCTTTTATTTCTTTTATTCCTATTAGTTTCATTGCTCTCCCTCCCCTTTATACTGAGATTCATAAAATCTATAATATCCCATAAATGCTTCAAAGAAGTTTTCAAAAATATGGAAAGTTTGGAGATCATCTTCCTTTAATTGTTCTAAAGATTGTTTTATAAAAGTTGTGAATTCTCTTGTAACAAGGTTTCTACCTTCTGCATATACGACTTTTGCATTTAACATTTTTATATATGGGAATATTGACTGGTAATTTTCTCCTGCTTTAAGTAAATTAGAGAAGCGTAAAACTTCGTCATAAAATTTCCTGATCTGGCTTATCTTGTTCTTCTCTAAAACCTTTTTTTCTTTTTTTGTTTTTGGGTCTATTTTGATTTTTAATCCGGCATTGCAAATTTTCTCTGCCCACAATTCTGCATCCTTAGAGAATAAGTCTGGATTAATTTTCTTATCTTTAGAATAGAAAACTACATTTAAATTTTCCATGGTTACACCTCCTCATTATCTTCTGTTATATATTACTTGCCATAGTGGTATCCTTAAAGCACCACCATATTCTTCAAGCCATTCTGCTAATTGCATAACATCATTGATTGCTCTATCTCTTTCATTTCCTTTAAGTTTCTTAGCTGTGTTTCTTACCACCGTATATTTAAACCTCGCTCTCCATTTAAGGCATTCCATGTCTTCAAGATAAATAAATCCTGCTTTTTTTAACTCATCCTCTTGCCTTTTCATCTCAATAAGCTCATTAAGCCTAAAAAGCATAGCATTATTGATTATTTCTCTTTGAAGCCAATATTCCAGAGTTTTCTTAATTTCGTCAAGCTTAGCAAACTTGTTCCATTCAACTGTTTCTCCAAAAACTGTCAATCTATTTCTACCCTTTGACTTTGATGTCTGTAAGGCTTTTTCAGACGAATCGGCAAAGGTTAAAACAGGTGTATTTGGCTTATGTAAAGAGATGCCAGCAGAAAGGGTTATGCTATCATTAAAGCAGACATATTCTCTAAATTTATTATTTAGAAAATTGGCAAGTTCAATTGTTGTGTTCCAGGAACTAATTAAAAACATATCATCTCCACCTGCAAAAACAGTATAGGTATTTTTAAATCTATTGTCTGTTTTCAAAACATATGGAATATACATGGAGAAAAAATTATTCAATTGTCTGCTCATGGTTGCAAGCCGAGACAGTGTAAATCTCTCTTTTCTCATCCCGCAGGCAAATAATAGACCAAGATTATCTACATCTGCTTTAAGTATCCCTAAAGCTTCTACACCCTTGAATTTGTTTGGCGTATCAGTAAAATTAAGAGCCTTTACAGCAATATGAGCAAAGGTCTTGGGTACTGCTTCATCCTTCTCAGCTTTTATCTGTTCAAGCATTTCTATCTTTTTCTTTTCACTTTTTCTGCCTGCTAAATAACGGTCATCATATAAGTCTTCTTCTTCATATTTAGGCACATAGCAATTTATAAACTTTGAAGTAATCTTTTTTGAAACCTTACCCTCAGAGGAAATCCCTATATGCCAGAATTTAAAAAGTTTTCCTTGTTTTGATAATTCATTAAGTTCACCAGTTGGGAAAGTAAGTTGATATTTTCCAAAAATAGGCTCTAACAACTTTTTACCATATATTTCAGCATCAGTAGATACTATAGCAATCTGCTCAGCCTTAACAAGATTTTCTCCGATATAAACATGGTCTGCACATATTTTACAACTATGCTCCTCTCCAATTTTTGCTGATTTCTGAGCTGGTCTTTTATTACAAAATGGACATACTCCCAGTTCACTGTCAAAGGAGTCCAAATAGTCAGATACACAACCACTGTATTTAGTCAAATCAAATTTTTGATATTTCTTTCTCTCAATTGTCTTTGTAAGGCTCTTCCATATTTCTAAAAAATTTCCACTAACAAAATCATTGCAGGATGCATCTATGGTTGAAAAACCCATTGATGCCTGACCAAAAAAGTTTTTAATTAACCAACTGTTTATTTGGTCTTCTACTTTTTTAACTTTTTCTCTTGATTTTTCGCTGTTATGAGCCAATACAGTGAATTTTCCTGCTGCATTTAGTATTACTGATGTAGTTGGCAATCCTAACTCTTTACAAAGCATATCTGCTGCGAGTTCGCTTAGAAGTGAAACATAAAAGGATCTTCCTCTTAATAATTTTGCCGATGCCTTGCCTGTGCTTCCACCTTCTGTAAATATAAAATCCTTAATTCCAAAAAAATCGCCTGTTATCAGTAAAAACTTCTTTATTTCATAATTCTTAACCTCTTCTTCATTTAATGTGTTTGTCTCTAAATGATACTGATAAATTGCTGAGGCTAATGCAGATGTCATTCTACTATGATCATAGAGGGAAACATCAGGTACAACATATCCTACTGTTGATGCAGGAATATGAGAGGCAAAAATCATAAAGAGACTGTCAAAATGTTCAAACCAAAGGGGGATATTATCCCTATGTATTAACTCTCCCAAAGAATTAACAAAGTTATAAAAAAGCTCACGATAATCTTTTGAAGCATCCTCACTTTCTATCATTCTTATCTCTTCGTTACTTATTGGAAAGATACTCTTTGGTGAGAGTTCTTTCAAAGCATAACGATACTGATACTCTTCAAGTCTGTCTTCCTTCCAGTTTCCATCAGAAGAAATTCCTTCAAATAAAGTTAGTAATCGGGTTTTTTTATAGTCTCTTACATCTATTTCATTGTTATATTTATTTTCAAATTCTGCTCTGTCAAAGCCACTGCTTACTCTATCTGCAATAGCAATAATCCACTGTAAAACAGTTCTTGGCTTGTGATGTCCTGCTGCAAGATTAACAAAAGAATCTCCAAGTCCCCACTCTCCTTTGATAAATTTTTTTGGCAGAAATTTTTCTAAATGGTCAATAAATGCAGCTGTATAGGTAGCATGGCTGTGGGTATGTCTACCTTTGTAAAAGGGTTGGTATAAATCCATATTGCTATTTATGAAGTCTTTATTAGGGAAAAATCCTACATTATCAGTATCAGATAATCCCTTTGCTCTTTCAGCAAATTTTCCAATATCATGAAGATAACCTGCAATTGCTATTTTATAAACAGTATCATCCATAATTTGCCCCCTGAATTTTCTCTTATAAATTATGCTAAATCTTCTTTCTTTTATCAAGAGTTTTAAGAATTTCTTTCATATATTTATTTTGACCTAAACCATGTAAAAGATAAGCATTTTTACAATATTGCAAAATATTGCCGTTTGTGCTAAATTTTTTTATGAAAAATATTCTTCTTTGTGTTATTGGAATAACTCCTCAAATAATCACAGAGACCTTATATGCCCTTTATAAAAATAATCCTCCAGTTCTTATTGATGAACTATTTATAATAACCACATCTAAGGGAGCTGAGTGTATAAAAGAAACTATAATTAAAGAAAATATATTAGAACAGTTTACAAAAGATTATGCAGTGCCAAAAATAAAGTTTAACTCTGAAAATATCATTGTTATAAAATCTCAAGAGGGAAAAGAACTTTCCGATATTCGTTCAACAAAGGACAATGAATCAACTGGTAATATAATTACTGATGTTGTAAGAAGACTTACTGAAGAGACTGACAGCGTGCTTCATTGTTCAATTGCTGGTGGACGTAAAACAATGGGATACTATCTTGGAAGTGCCTTGCAGATGTATGGGAGAGCACAGGATAAACTTTATCATGTCTTGGTAAATGAGCAGTTTGAAAATAACCCACAGTTCTTTTATCCTCCGCCTCTTCCTCAAAATTTAAAAATAAAAGACAAAGATGGTAAGGTAAGAACAATATCAACTGATGAAGCAAAGATTGAACTCGCTGAACTTCCCTTTTTAAGATTGAGAGACTTTGTAGAGTTTGGAAATATTACATTTAATGATCTAATTTTGAATACACAGAAAGAGATTGACTCTGACTTCAAACTACCATCTCTAAAGTTCTTCTATAGGGAAAAAACAGTTTACATAGGTAATCAAAAAATTCAGCTAAGCCCAAAGTTATGGGAAATTTATATTTATTTTGCCTATCAAAAGAAGAAAAACTGCATCAACAAATTAAAAATTGCCTGTAATGATTGCTATGAATGTTTTACTCCAATAAAAAGCGAGGGCAAGACTAAGGGATTACTTGATATATTT
>JANXBR010000079.1 GCA_025060625.1 Thermodesulfovibrio sp. | reverse complement strand
ATCAATATGTTTTGAAAATTAAGTATATCTTTCTCATCAGGTCTTTCAAACTCACATCCTTCCCAAGGATTGAAAGGAATTAAATTTATCTTTGAAGGAATACCTTCAACTATTTCAGAAAGTCTATGGGCATCTTTTTCAGAACAATTTATTCCCCTTATCAATACATATTCAAAGGTAATTCTTTGTCCTGGCTTTAGTGGATATTTCTTTAAAGTTTTAATAAGTTCATTTAGAGGATATTTTTTATTTATCGGCATTAAGTAATTTCTATTTTTGTTATCTGTTGCATTCAATGAAATGGCTAATTTAATAGTTGGAACTCGATAGGGTAATTTCTTTATTGCAGGAATTATTCCAACAGTTGAAACAGTAATTCTGCGTGAAGATAATAGTATTAGGTTTTTAAATCTCCATAATGCCTCAACCACATTTTCAAAATTTAAAAGAGGTTCACCCATTCCCATGAAGACAATGTTAGTAATTTTTTTATTCTCCCTTTGCATTATCTTGCTTGCTTGAATATACTGATCAACTATTTCCCATGCTTCTAAATTTCTTTTAAACCCGATCTTTCCTGTAAGACAAAATTTGCATTTAAGCGGGCAGCCAACTTGACTTGATACACATAGAGTTAATCTATCTTTATCTGAGATCAAGACACTTTCTACTTTTTCACCATCTTCAAGTTCCCAGAGAAATTTTATAGTTCCATCAACACTTATTCTTTTTTCAACAAGATTTATTTTGCCGATATAGTATTTTTCTGAAAATTTTTTCCTTAGTATCTTAGACCATTCAGTAACATCATTTATTGATTCCGCATGTTTTTTATAAATCCAATGAACAAGCTGTTTACTCCGATAAAATGGAAGAGATTCATTTAATATTATCTCTTCTATCTGTTTTGTGTTAAAAGCCTTAAGGTTCTTTAAATGCATTATTCACAATAAAAATCAGGCAAGGGAACTCCAAGACGGGTAAGATAATTTTTAAGATAACCACAAACTGCTTCAGGGTTGTCAATTATCTCAAAATATTTAAAATCATCAAGAGTTACTGCGCCAATATTTTTTGGTGAATTTTTAAGCCAATCAATAAGTCCCTTCCAGTATTCAGAACCATAAAGAACAACAGGGAAAGAAATAATTTTACCTGTTTGAACCAATGTCAATGCTTCAAAAAGTTCATCAAGTGTGCCAAATCCACCTGGGAAAATAACAAAACCAATGGAATACTTTATAAACATAAGTTTTCTTACAAAGAAGTATCTGAAATTAAGTGAAATATCAAGATATTTATTGGGTCGTTGCTCCTGAGGAATTTCTATATTTAATCCAATAGATTTACCTTTACCTATTTTAGCACCCTTATTTGCTGCTTCCATTATTCCAGGACCACCTCCTGTTATGATTGAAAAACCTGACTGACTTAAAAGTCTTGCCACTTTAAAGGCTTCCTGATAATAAAAACTTTCCTCTGTAAGTCTTGAACTACCAAATATTGATACAGCAGGTCCGATTCCATGAAGCGTTTCAAATCCATCAACCAGTTCTGATTGTATTCTGAAGACACGCCATGTATCTGTAGATTTAAAATCCTCTATCATCTTCGTCCTCTATTATTGTTGTCCTTATAAGTGCAAGTATTGCTGAATGGGGAACAATTAAATACTTTTTGTCTTCAAATTCTATTTCAATACCTGCATCTTTAAGAAAAAGTGCATAGTCACCTTCTCTTGCCTGAAGAGGAATATATCTTATTGATTCAGCATTTGAATTTTTCCATGGTTCTTCAAGCACAGCAGAGGGGTCATTAACAGGATAACCAGGACCAACTTTAACAATTCTGCCACCAAGAACCTTATCTTTTTCTTTCACAGTTGGAGGTAAAAAAAGACCCGCTGAAGTTTTATCCATCCTCTCATCTGGTTCAATGAGAACCCTGTCTCCTACGATTATAAACTCTCTTTTAGTTTTCATAATGTTATTATTTTATATTAGCTACATCTGGTAAATCCACAGCTATGGCAAATAACACAACCCTCTTCATAAGAAAGAGAACTTCCACATTCAGGACAGGCTCCGTAATGGGCTGCCTCTGAATTATTTGTTATCTCATCTTTGTTTACTAAACTCCCTCCCTTTGTTTCTCTTAATTCTGCTTCTATTGCTTTTGCAATTGCATCTGAACAGCTTGTAATCTTGCCATTGCCTGACCAAACAGGAGCATGACATGAAATACCTTTAAGTTGTTTTACTATTTCCTGTGGTTCAATTCCACTTCTTAATGCCAAAGATATAAGTCTTCCAATTGCTTCTGCTTGAGAAGCAGCACATCCTCCAGCTTTTCCTATATTTGTAAAAACTTCAAAGAGGTTTCCATCTTTATCTTTATTTATTGTTACATATAGATTACCACAGCCTGTCTTCATTAGTCTTGTAACTCCACTGAGAATCTCAGGTCTTTTTCTTGGTTTTAGATTTATCTGTAATGTAGGAGACTCTGTTTTGCCCTTTTGAATGACCTGTCCTTGTCTTGAACCATCTCTGTAAACAGTAACTCCCTTACATCCGAGACGATATGCGAGAAGATAAACTTCTCTGACGTCTTCTTCTGTTGCCTGATTTGGAAGATTTACAGTTTTGCTTACTGCATTGTCAACATATCGCTGAAAGGCAGCTTGCATTCTAACATGATCAGATGGTGAGACCTCATGAGCTGTTACAAAAATCCTCTTTATTTCCTCTGGTATTTCTTTTATACCCTGAATTGAACCACTTTCTGCAATCTTGTTTGCCAGAGCCTCAGACCATATTCCTAATCTTTCCATCTCTTTCTTAAAGTATGGATTGACCTCTATAAGTTTTGTTCCATCCATTACATTTCTTACAAAACATATGGCAAAAAGAGGCTCTATTCCTGATGAACAACCTGCAATTATTGAGAGAGTTCCTGTTGGTGCAATAGTTGTTATGGTTGCATTTCTTAGAGGCATTTTTCCATAGTATATGCTTTTTTCATAGTTTGGAAAAGTTCCTCTCTGTTTTGCCAGTTCCTGAGAAGCAAGCCTTCCTTCATTAAGTATAAACTTCATTACTTCTTCTGCTAAACTCAGAGCTTCTTTTGAGTTATATGGAATTCTTAGTTGAATAAGCATATCAGCCCAACCCATTACTCCAAGTCCTATCTTTCTATTTGCCTTCGTATTTTTCTCTATTATTGGCAAAGGATATTTATTTGCATCAATAACATTATCAAGAAAATGGACAGCCTTCCATACAGTATCTCTAAGAAGTTCCCAATCAACAGAGTTTCCTTTGACCATTTTTGCAAGGTTTATTGAACCAAGATTGCAGGATTCATATGGTAAAAGTGGTTGCTCTCCACATGGATTGGTTGCTTCAATCTCGCCAAGAGATGGTGTGGGATTTGCAGCATTTATTCTGTCAAGAAAAACAATGCCTGGTTCACCATTTTTCCATGCCTGATGAACTATAAGGTCAAAAACCTCTTTGGCTTTAAGACGTTTTACAATCTTACCTGAACGTGGATTAACAAGATCATATTCTTCATCATTTATGACAGATCTCATGAACTCCTCGGTTAATCCTACTGAAATATTAAAATTTGTAAATTTTGTAAGATCATCCTTACAGGTTATGAACTCCAAAATATCAGGATGGTCTACTCTTAACAGTCCCATATTTGCACCTCTTCGCCTTCCACCCTGTTTTACCGCCTCTGTAGCAGCATCAAAAACACTCATAAAAGAAACAGGACCTGAGCTTACTCCTTTTGTTGAACCCACAACATCACCTTTGGGTCTCAGACGGGAAAAGCTGAATCCAGTCCCTCCTCCAGATTTATGGATTATTGCTGCATATTTTACAGCATCAAAGATTCCTTCCATAGAATCCTCAACAGGCAAAACAAAACAAGCACTTAACTGTCCAAGTGAAGTGCCAGCATTCATAAGAGTTGGCGAGTTTGGTAGAAACTTTAAAGAAGTCATAAGTTCAAAAAATTCTTCTCTTGTTTTATAAACTTCTTTTTCTGATTTTCCATATAAACTGTCTATTTGAGCAATAGCATAGGCAACTCTTGTAAATAGTTCCTCTGGAGTTTCAATTATTATACCTTCTTCGTTCTTTTTAAGATATCGTCTTTTTAAGACTTCTATAGCGTTTTCTGTCAATTCAAACTTTTTTTTAATTTGTTCCATAATACCTCCCTCTTTAGTGTAAAATAATTGTTGTTAACAAACAATACTTTAGATTATAATTTTAAGCATGACTGAAGATATTTTTCTACTCTTTTTTAATCTTTTTTTGATTTTGCTTAGCGCAGAAGTATTTACTAATGGCATAGAAGTCTTCGGGAAAAAACTTTCCCTGAGTCAGGCAGTTGTGGGAAGCATTCTTGCAGCTGTAGGAACAGCACTTCCTGAAACAATTCTTCCAATGGTAGCTATTTTCCTACATAAAGGAGAGGCAGGAGACAAGATCGGAATTGGTGCAATCTTGGGTGCTCCATTTATGCTCGCCACATTAGCCTTTTTGATTATAGGTCTAACAGTTTTTATTTCCTATATATTAAAAAGAAGAAGCTTCATTTTTGAGGCAGAAATCCCAACCGTTAAAAGAGATTTGATATTCTTTCTATTCATGTATTCAGCTGGAATTTTTTTGCCAATATTAAAAATGCCGCATATAATAGTTGCCTTTTTCCTGATAATCGGCTATATAGTTTATCTTTATTTTACCTTTAAAAGCGAAAGTGATGCCATAATTCATGAAGAAAAACTTTATCTTGAAAGATTATTTGGAAAATTTCTTCCTATAGCAAGATTTAAAGGCTTTTTTTCATTTATTCAAATCTTATTAGCCCTTTTCATCATGATAGAGGGCGCTCACGGATTTGTTTCTGCTCTTCAACATATCTCAGAAATGTTCGGTTTTGATCCTCTTCTTTTTTCTCTTCTAATAGCACCTGTTGCCACTGAGCTGCCTGAAAAATTTAACTCAGTGACTTGGACATTTAAAGGAAGAGATACTTTAGCAATGGGAAATGTAACAGGAGCAATGGTTTTCCAGTCTACTTTCCCTGTATCAGTAGGAATTATCTTTACAGAGTGGAATATAACAGGATATGCTCTTCTGAGTGCCTGTTTGGCACTTTTAGCAGGTTTAATAGTCTTGGGGGAAATTCACTTTAGAAAAAGAATTTCCCCAGTTACATTGATTTTATCAGGTTCTTTTTATCTTATCTATGCAGTGTTGATAATAAAACCCTTTTAATTACTCCTCCTCTTCCTCTAAGAGTTCTTCAACCTCTTGTTTGCCTTCTTCCAATTCATCTTCCTGTTCTTCATCATTAATAAGAAGCAATGTAAGAAACTCACCAACATGGGTTTTTTCCTCTCTGGCAATATCAAGAAAAATCTTTTTAATTTTTTCATCATCTGTCAATGAGGCAAGCTGTTCATAAAGATTAATAGCATCAAGCTCGGCAATGAGTCCTACGCGTAATATTTGTCTGTTAATGTCTTCTTTAGTAAGATTATCCATGTTAAAAGGAATTTTTGAAAGCATAAAATACCTCCCCTTTCGTTTTTTTTAAATTATATCCTATTCGTACTAATAAATATCAATATGAAGAAGAATGTTTTCCCCGACTTTGACAGTCAAGAACCAATTTAATCCCCTTTCGAAAATCTAACCCTTTGATTTTTCTAAATTTTCATTCTTTTATGCACATTAGCAAGAGAAGAAGACATAATAAATTCAGAACTTTCAGCATCTCTTGCAAAGAAGTTTGTAGCCCTTTCAAATAGACTCATAGTTATAGACAAGACAAAAGAAAGTATTTTAGATACATATATGTTGGTT
>JANXBR010000078.1 GCA_025060625.1 Thermodesulfovibrio sp. | reverse complement strand
GTTTTCAAAGAGCAGAATTTTTACTTGAACACGGAATGGTTGATCTCATAGTAGAAAGAAAAGAACTAAAAAATACTATCTATAAACTCATTGAGATTTTTATGCCAACATCTTCCCTAAGTAAGATTAAAGATTTTTCAGAAAACAATGAGTCTGAACAAATAATAGAATAAATGAAATATAAAGAATTGATAAATGAGCTTTATAAAAGAAGAACAAAAGGCATAAAACTTGGACTTAATAGAGTTATTGAAGCACTTGAAAGAATTGGTAATCCTCATCAGTATTTCAAATCAATCCATATTGCAGGAACAAATGGTAAAGGATCTGTCTCTAAGATAGTTTACTGCCTTTTAAGAGCTCATGGGTTTAGTGTTGGAGTTTTCACATCTCCTCATCTTACAAGATTTACAGAAAGGATAGTTGTCAATGACTCCGAAATTCTTGAAGATGAAGTTGTATATTTAATTGAGAAAATTAAGCCTTTTTCCGATGAACTTACATTTTTTGAGTATGTAACAGTTATGGCATTTGATTATTTTAGAGAAAAGAGTATTGATTATGCAGTGATTGAAACAGGTATGGGAGGAAGACTTGATGCCACAAATGTAGTAACTCCAGTAGTATCAGTAATAACAAAGATAGGATTAGATCATCAAGAGTTTTTAGGACCAGATTTAGTATCTATCTCAAAAGAAAAGGCAGGAATAATAAAGAAAGGAGTTCCTGTAGTTTCATCTTCTCAAGAAAAAGAAGCAGAAGAAGTAATAATAAAAAAGGCAGAAGAGATGAAAGCTCCTCTTTTTATTTATGGCAGAGATTTTTACGGAAGGTTAAACTCTATTAAACTTGAAGGTATTTTATTTGATTTTTATCCATCAAAGGAGGAAGACTTAAACTCAGATACTTACTCAAATTTATTCCTACCTCTTACAGGCTTTCATCAACTTGAAAATGTATCTGTAGCATTGAAAGCCTTTATGACAGCTTGTCCGTCTTGGAAGGAAGAGCTTATAAGAGAGGGGTTAATAAATGTAACACTACCAGGTAGACTTGAAATAATCTCTTATGAACCTCTTGTTGTCTTTGACATAGCACATAATTCACATGCAGCAGAGGCTTTAGTAAAATCATTGAAAGTTCTTACATATAAAAAACCTGTAGTTGTCTTTGCAATGATGCAAGATAAAGATGTGAATGGATTTATAAGACCTTTTGAAGACTACGCATATAAAATTATTTTTACAGTCCCCAATTATGAAAGAGCTCTGAAATATGAAGAATTATTAAAAAACCTTAATGATAAAAGGGTGGATTATATACCTGAATCTTTTGAAGCATTTAAAAAAGGTCTGTTACTCTGCAAGAATAATCAAAAACTATATCTACTATGCACAGGATCAACCTATTTGATTGGTGAAATAAAAGAATATCTTGGGGAGAAGGCATTGTATAGAGGTCTTGGAGAGATTTTATGAGAACTTTCATATTTGGTTTTATACTTTTTCTTTGCGTGATACTACTATCATTTATCATGATCTGTAATTCTTCTGCTATGGAGATAGTCTCTGAAAGTTTAGAATATTTTGGTGAAGAGAAAAAAATCATCGCCATAGGTGATGTCTATATGAGTGATATAACCTTTGACCTAAAAGCTCAAAAAGTAATTTATTATGAAAATACAGGTGATATAGAAGCTTATGGAGACCTTTACTATAATGATGATGAAATTACTGCATGGGCTGAAGAGGGAAAACTAAACAGAGATAAAAAAACAGGTTTTTTAAAAAATGCTCTTCTTCATATAAAAAAGCAAGAAATTTGGATAAAGGCATCAGAGATTGAAAGACTGAGTGAGATTAAATACAAGGCTAAAAAGGCAACCTTTTCAACCTGTGAACCAGAACCAGACACTTCACAACCATGGTGTTTTACAGGAGAGTTTGTTGACCTTGTTATTGATGAGACACTAACATCAAAAATTACCACCTTTAAAGTCAAAGATGTGCCTGTTTTGTTTTCTCCAGTATTTTGGGGTCCGGCGGGAGGTACAAAAAAATCTGGATTTCTACCTCTTAAATTTGGAAATTCAAATACACGAGGAGTTCGTTTAAGTCCTGCATATTATCTTGTAATTGACAGCAATAAAGATGCCACATTTTACCTTGACTATTTCTCAAAAATTGGAGTTGGCAAAGGAATTGAATACAGATATTTGGATTTTGATACAAAAGGTATGTGGTATGGATATCATATTAAAGACAAAAAATTAAACAAAGAGTTTATTGAGTTACGAGGAATTCATCTTCAAAAAATCAAAGGTGTTGACTTTCTTGCAGATTTAAACTATGTAAACAAAAATAATTTTTACAGAGAATACGGAGATGTTCGTTCAGCCTCTAATACTTATCTCTTTAAAGAATTTGGAAAAGATCTCTCTGCAAGATATGATAGATTCTTGCAATCTTCTGTGGAAGTTTCTGTGCCAGGAGTTCAATCAAGATTTTATTTACTTGGTCAGGGGTTCAAGGATTTAAAAGAAGGAGGAATAAGTCCTCCATTAAAAGCAGAACTGGGATATGTTGTCTATCCCTACAGTATTGGACAGTTTAATATAAATTTTAATACCAGTCTGGCAGAGTTTTATAAAAAAAATGGACTGAAAGGACAGAGGTTTGAGATAGGACCTCAAATAAGTCACAGCATGGGAGACAGTGTCAAACTAACTCAAAGTTTAGTATTGAAGGAAATTTTTTATAATCTTGATAAAACATCTCCCTATGAAGATACTTCTCATAGAGAGATGATTCAATACAATGCAAAGAGCTTTATTAGATTTTATAAAAGTGGGCAAGATTTAACTCATCTAATTGAACCATTTGTTGAAGGAGTTTTTGTAGGAGTTAATGGAAAACCTCCGATTTTAAAAGATGCTGAAGTAATTGATGATACAGCACTTTTAAGAACAGGTATATTTAATAAATTAAACTTTAGAAATTTTTCTCTCCAAGCAAGGATTGTTCAGGTTTATGATTTTAGAGCGAAAAATGGATGGGATAAATTATATCCAATTTTAGTTGAAGGAAGAGTATCTTTCTGGAAGATAAACTTCGGATTTGATACATATCAAAATATATCAAAAAGAAGAATTGAAAGATTTAACAGTGATATAAGCTTCTCTCCAGATGAGACCACCTCTCTTTCTCTTAGTGAAAGGTATACAAGGGATGGTTCACTTTCTCCTGCCTATATTTGGTCAACCACATTGAGAGACCAGTATAAATATAAGGAAAAAGAAGGTGGAGTGAAAACATACGCTTTAACAATAGCAAAAAAACTATCGGAAAGATGGCACTTCACAACAAATTTAAACTACGATGCTAAAGGAAAAGAATTAAGGGATAGCTCATTAAATATAAAATATACACAATCTTGTTGGGCAGCAAATATTGCAATAACAAGAAGACCTGTTGAAATACAGGGAAAAAAGACTTCAGAGTTTAGTTTTCTTGTAATTTTTGAACTAAAAGGATTAGGTCCAATAAGAGTTTATGAACGCAGTGGTAGTTCTTAATAAACCTGAGGGATTTACAAGTCAAGAGGCTGTTAATAAGGTAAAAAAGATTTTAAAAGCTAAAAAAGCAGGTCATGCAGGAACACTTGATCCTATAGCAACAGGAATTTTACTTATTTGCACTAATGAAGCAACAAAAATTACTCCTTTCCTAATGGAACTTGAAAAGGAGTATGTCTTTACGTCACAATTTGGAATTTCTACTGATACCTATGATATAGAGGGTAAAATAATTAAAACAACTGAAAACTTTCAACTTGATAGAACAAAGTTGGAAGAAATACTTAAAAAATTTACAGGAGAGATAATGCAAATACCTCCAATGTATTCGGCAGTGAAAGTAGAAGGCAAGCCACTTTACAAACTCGCAAGAAAGGGAATAGAAATAGAAAGAAAACCTAAAAAAGTTATCGTACATTTAATAAATATAGAAAGTTTTGAACCACCCTTTGTAACATTCCGAGTTGTCTGCAGTAAGGGAACTTATGTAAGGTCTCTCTGTAATGATATTGGAGAGGAACTCGGCATGGGTGCACACATAGTTAAATTAACGAGAACAAGGGTGGGAGAATTCAGAATTGAGGATTCCGTTGGTTTAGAGGAATTGAAGATTCCTTTATCATACAATTTTGCAACTTCAACATTCAGCCTTCCACACCAAAAAGGTATTCTGTCTATAGACAAAGCACTATACTTCCTTCCTTCAGTTAAGATACAGGATTCAATTGTGCAAAGATTTCTTAATGGCAATTCAATTAAAATTCCCTCAGGCATAGTTCCTTCAGGCTGGGTAAAAGTTAAAGACAGTAGGGATAAAATTCTTGGAATAGGCTATGGTAATGGTGTAATTATAAAACCAGAAAGAATAATTTGGGAGGAGGAAATATGATAGCAAGGTATACCAGAAAAGAGATGGGTCAGATATGGACTGACGAAAATAAGTTTAGAAAATGGCTTTTGGTAGAGATTGCTGTCTGTGAAGCATGGGCAGAACTTGGCAAAATTCCCTCTGATGCATTACAAGAGATTAAAGCAAAAATAACGCCTGAAGAATGGTTTAAATCAAAAGAAGATATAAAAAGAATTGAAGAGATTGAGTCAGAAGTAAAGCATGATGTAATAGCATTTCTTACCTTTGTAGCAGAAAAAATTGGACCTGTTTCAAGATATATTCATCTTGGGCTTACATCATATGATGTTGTAGATACTGCCTTAGCACTTCTTATTAAGGAATCTGGAGAGATTATTCTGAATGACCTAAGGAAGCTTCTTGAGATCTTTAAAGAAAAGGCTTTTCTTTACAAAGACACAATTTGCATGGGACGTAGTCACGGTGTTCATGCAGAACCTACAAGCTTTGGTTTGAGATTTGCCCTTTGGTATGAAGAAACAAAAAGAAATATTGAAAGACTTGCCTCTGCAATTGAAAGAGTTTCAGTAGGGAAAATCTCAGGTGCTGTTGGAACTTTTTCAAATATGCCACCTGAGATTGAAGAGATTGCACTAAAGAAGCTCGGACTTAAACCAGAACCTGTTGCTACACAGGTTGTCCAGAGAGATAGACATGCTGAGTTTTTAAGTGTTTTGGCGCTTATTGCAGCAATGATTGAAAAGATTGCTGTTGAAATTAGACATCTTCAAAGAACAGAAGTGCTTGAGGCAGAAGAACCCTTTACAAAGGGACAGAAAGGCTCATCAGCTATGCCTCATAAAAGAAACCCAGTAGGAACTGAAAACCTAAGTGGATTAGCAAGACTTGTCCGTAGCAATGCCTTTGCAGCCTATGAAAACATTGCTCTCTGGCATGACAGAGACATCTCCCATTCATCGGTTGAGCGTGTAATAATTCCAGATAACTGCATTCTTGTTGACTACATGCTTAACAGACTCTATGGAATAATAAAAGATTTGATAGTATATCCTGAAAGAATGCTTAAGAATATTGAGCTTAGCTACGGACTTTACAACTCCCAAAGAGTGCTTCTTGCTTTGGTGGATAAGGGTCTTACCCGTGAGGAATCATACAAAATCGTTCAGTCTAATGCCATGCAGAGCTGGAAAGAAGGCATTCCATTCATGGAATTATTGCTTAAAGACGAAACTGTCAAAAAATATTTAACCGATGATGAAATAAAGAGTATTTTTGAGCTAAACTATTACACAAGAAACATTGACCATATATACAGGAGAGTTTTTGATAGTGAAAGTTGAAAAACTGGATAGAAAAAAACTTGAAGATATTATAATTGAGGAAAAATTAAAAGGCACTCCTGACCATGAAATAGGCAAAAAATATGGAATTTCTTTTAAATTTTTAGAAAAGATAATAACTAAAACTCAAGGGATAAGTGTAAGCTCATTAAA
>JANXBR010000077.1 GCA_025060625.1 Thermodesulfovibrio sp. | reverse complement strand
TGGGAGTCTCGACAAAATATCAGAAATCTATGGCATATTTTAGTGCATTTTTAGTAGGCTTAGTTTGGATAGTTGGAGCTTTTTACTTTCTTAGGGAGGTTTTTTAATGTGGAGCTGGCTTTTACATAGGATAACAGGAGTGATTCTTGCGATAGGCTTAGTTTATCACTTTATTTTTATGCATTTTTTAGGACAGGACAACTACTCCTATGAATCTGTCATACAAAGGCTTAGTGATCCTTCCTGGAAAATCTTTAATATTGTTTTTCTTATCTCAGCTATTTATCATGGTTTTTATGGTTTAAATGGTTTGGTTACAGAGTATATAAAAAATGATTTCTGGAAGAAAGTTATAAGATTTATAGTGCTTATTGTTCCAATAGGGCTTACATTTTTTGGTTTTAGAATAGTTTTTTTATAAAGAGCTAAAGGTTATAAATGCCTACTATATTTATATGGAAAGGTAGAACAGAGGAAGGTGCATTAGTTACAGGAGAAACTGAGGCAGAAAACGAGGCAGAGCTCCTTTTATCATTAAGAAAAAAAGGAATAATTCCAAGGTATGTAAAGGAAAAGGAAGAAAGGAAGTTTTTTAGTTTAGGACGAGTCTCTCAAAAGGACATTCTCTTTTTTACGCGTCAGTTTGCAACTCTTTTTGCTTCTGGAGTTCCAGTTGTTCAAGCCTTTGATGCATTAATAGATCAGATAAAAAATAAGACTTTTAAAAAAATTCTTATTCAAATTAGAAATGACATAGAAAAGGGCTCATCCTTGGCTGACTCAATGAAAAGACATCCAAGGGTATTTAGTCCTCTATTTATTAATATGGTAAGAGCTGGTGAAGAAGGTGGAATGCTTGATAAAGTGCTTCAAAGAATGGCTGACTACTTTGAAAAGATGATAAAGCTAAAAAGAAAAATTATTCATGCAATGATTTATCCAAGTATAGTTATAGCAGTTGCAGTTATTGTTGTTGCAATCATAATGATTTTCGTAATACCTACTTTTGCTAAGTTGTTTGCTGAAATGGGACTTGACTTACCACTTCCTACAAGAATCACTATTGCCATAAGCAATTTTATGGCAACAACAGGAATTTTTATATTTCTTGGATTTATTTTACTCCTTGTGTTTGTAAAAATAGTCAGAAAGAACGAAAAGGGGAGAAGGATTACCGATAATATTCTTCTCAAAATTCCTATGCTCGGTATAATTTTACTTAAAGCCTCTCTGTCAAGATTCTCAAGAACCTTAGGAACTCTTCTTGGAAGCGGTGTTCCAATACTGAATAGTATGGAAATTTCAGCAAGAGCCTCAGGTAATAAAGTTATAGAAGATGTTATAATCCAGATGAAAGAGGATTTATCTGCAGGTAAATCCTTGACTGAAGTTTTAAAATCAAGATCCGATCTTTTTCCTCCAATTTTTACTCAAATGGTAAATGTGGGAGAACAAACTGGTAAAACCGATGAGATGCTTGGTAAAGTTGCGGATTTTTATGATGAAGAAGTGGATAATGCAGTGGCAAATCTTATGAGTTTACTTGAGCCTGCATTAATAGTTTTTCTTGGAGTGACAATTGGATTTATAGTTATATCTCTTTACCTTCCAATATTCAAACTCGGTGAAATTGCTGGTAAGGGTGGATAGTTTTACTTTATATAGGAACTAAATCTCGCAGAACGCCTTTTAAATGCATTTAAGTCAATTGAAACAGAGGGTATTTTATCCCTTATGTTATTTATTCTTTCAGCGGGATCAGGATGGGTTTTTCCGATTCCACTTTCTGATTTTTTAATGTTTCTAAGCCTTTCAAGAACATTTATTAAAGCATTAGGATTATATCCAGCTTTTGTAAGATAATGAATAGCTTTTTCATCGGATGCATATTCCTGAGTTTGACTATAACCATTTATAATAAGAGTTTTTAAAATATCATCTATTGAACCTTCAAAAATATCAACAAGTTTTGTCATCTCCTCATCTCCAAATTGTCTTGCAGCTGTGGTGCCAATTATGGTTAGGGCTTCCATCCATCTTGCTTGTTTAATAGAGTTTATTCCATCACGATGGTTTAGATGGGCAATCTCATGGGCAAGTACAGCAGCCAGTTCATCTTCGTTTTGTAGGAGATTTAGCATTCCTCTTGTAACAAGTACTATACCTCCTGGACAGGCAAAAGCATTAACTTCGTTGGTGTTCAGTATAGCAAAGTGATATCCTCCAAAAATAAAAGGTCTTTCAGAGTGAAGAACTATAACCTTTCCTATTGAGTTAATATAGCTGGTCAGTTGAGGATTTTCATAAAGAGGATAATAGGAAAATATACGTGCCGCAACTGCTCTACCAATATAATACTCCTCCTCTTCTGAAATAGGTCTTACTGCCTTTTCCGTCGCCTGAATTGTTGTAAATGTAACATCCAATACCTTATTTATATCACCAGTTTTGCATGAACAAAGATAAAATATTAAAATGCCTATTAAAAGAAATTTTTTTATCATTTTGGTTCTGAAAGCCCTCCAGCCTTTATAAAGGATATTAAATCTCTTTCAGAGATATCGTATTTTTCAACTTTATCCACAACTTCGTATTTGATATCAGGATATTTATTTTTATAAGCCTTTTCAACTTGTGCATTAAATCCTTTTCCAGCAAGGGTTACTTCATCTTCTGATGTGCCTGTTTTTTTCTGTGATGAGACTCCTTTAACTGAAGCAGTTCTTCTCTCTACAGCAGTTCTATGGATATATCCTATTTTATTTCTAAATTTTACTTTTAACCAATCTCCTTCCTTTGTAATCACATCAAGGGTGTCATTGTATTTTACAAGTGCTTTTACAGGAGCAAAAAATCTCGGAAACTCTCTGATAGCATTTTCCTTTGTAATAACAGTAACTGTTTCTGCATATGAGAGAGTGACAATTAAAGATAGAAAAATAATTAGATTTATTATCAATATAAATTTCATTTTTCTTCCATTTTAACAATAAACCATTCTTCTGTCAATTCTTTTCCAGAGAGGAATTCCTCTGTTTTCATCAGGTAAAATTTTGAAGGACCATCCTCAGGAAAATCCTCAAGTATTGATTGAAATACCTCTTTCGCCTCATTCCATCTTTGTTCTCTATAGAGTGAATATCCTTTATTGTATTTATCAACAAGTAATATTTTATCAGAATTGATATTATCTGTTTCTCCTAAGACTTCAAATATGGTTAATGGCTGGGTTTTTCCTTTAACCTTTATAACTCCCAGCTCCCTTACAATGAATTTTTCTGTAAGATTGGAGTAGGTCTCCTTACTGATAATTATATTGGTATTGAAAAATTTATTTAGAGATTCAAGACGAGAAGCAATGTTTACAGTATCACCAATTACTGTATAGTTGAAAAGTCTATCACTTCCAATATTGCCTACTATGGCATCTCCTGTATGGATTCCTACTTTGATTTTGATGGAAGGTAAACCTTTTTCAGAAAATTCTTGATTGATCTCTCTTAAAGATTCTAAACATTTAATAGCTGCCGTGCAGGCATTGATTTGATCCAATTCTGTTCTTACAGGTGCACCCCAGAAAGCCATAATACAATCTCCTATATATTTATCAACAATACCAGCATGGGCAATTACAATTTCTGTTAGTGTGTTAAGGACTTTATGAAGCATTAAAGCCGTATTTTCTGGAGAGAGACGTTCAGACATGGTAGTAAAGCCTGTTATATCTGCAAAGAATACTGTTACTGTTTTTTTCTGTCCACCAGGAATTATAAATTCTGGATTATTAAGTAGATATTCAACAATTCTTTCGTCCATATACTGGGTGAAAGTCCTTTTAATAAAACTTCTCTCTTTTCCTTCAATGGCATAGGTATAGAGCAATGTTCCAATAGAACTGAGTATAAGACTTAAAAAAGAAGGTAAAAATTCAATATATATGGATAGTTTGAATAAAAATACTTCAATGATGAATAAAATTAGCCCTGAAAGTATAAAAACGAGTATATTTACCTTAAGTGAGTGTTGTTTAAGAAAGGCATAGGGAATAAAAATTGAAATGACTAACATTATTAATAAGGTTATATAATTAGGAGCGACTTTTATGAAATCTTTATTTATTAGGTTTTCAAAGGCAGTAGCATGAATTAGTACTCCAGGTGTCTTTGCTGATATAGGAGTAGGTTTAAGATCAAAAAGACCTGGAGCTGTAAGTCCTATGAAAACCGTCTTTCCCTTGAAAAATCTTTTTTTGATCTCCGAGTCATGATTTTTTGAGTTCCCCAGAGCCAGGTCAAGAACTTCTAAAAAGGAGAATATATGAAAAGGATTTTCAATTCTTGAATATTTTATTAGCAGATTTCCCTCATTTAAAGGGATAGCTGTCTTATCAATTAAAAGAACATTATCTTTTATCTCCAATAAATTCTTTTTAACAAAGTAACTTGTGACAAAACCAGGAACAGTAAAATCTTCAACTTTAAAGAAAAGTGGGATTCTCCTATAAATGCCATCTTCATCAGGAGAGATACTAACATTACCAAGTCCGTAGGAAAAATTTTTAAATTCATTAATCGGAAAAATTATTGAATTATAATGAAGCTTTACATCTACTGAAGCTTTATAGGAAATTTTTTTTATTGATTCCATGTCCAGATTTTTTTTTTCCTTTGAAAGTGCAAAGGGAAGATATACATTATTTGCTCTTTTAATGGACTCAGCAAAAATCTTGTCATCCTCAATGCCATAGGAAGAGTTTTCAGTAAAAAGAATATCCACGAAGACAGCTTCTGCCTCTGAAAGATATTCTATAATAGGAGCATAAATCTGTCTTGGCCAGGGCCATGTTATTCCCTGTTTACTTAATTCTTCTATGCTGAACTGGTCTATATAGATGAGACAGATCTTATCGGATTTTTTAGAGGGATTTAAAAATTTTGAAAGTAGATCATAAACTTTAAACTCAAAATTTTTAATACTTCCTGATAGAAAAAGAAATACCGTTGAAATATAAGAAATAGTTGATAAAATGATAAGATTTTTTAGTAAGCTTTTTTTCTTTAGCATCACAAAGATATAGTATAACATTTTGATAGATCAAACTCTATAATAGCAAACAAATATTTAACTCAGCGATTTATTGTTTAATTGGTAGAATTTTAAAAAAGATAGGAAAAATATATTGATGGAAATGATCTATACTATAGTTTTGGGGCGGACGACGGGACTCGAACCCGCAGCACCTGGAGCCACAGTCCAGTGCTCTAACCGTTGAGCTACGTCCGCCAGCGCGCCTGGAGGGATTCGAACCCCCGGCCCACTGCTTAGAAGGCAGTTGCTCTATCCGACTGAGCTACAGGCGCAGGATTTATATATTTTAAAAATTTTTATTACCTTATTGCAACTTTACCTAATCCACCTGCAATAGGAGGGAAAAAACTTATTTCATCGCCATCTTTAATTTGAAGGGAAAGATTATTTAGTATAACTCCGTTAAGAACTACTATAAAAGGCTTTTTATTTAGACTCAGAAAATCAATTAACTCAGAAACGGTTAAAGGTTCCTGAAGCTCAACAATGAGATCCTGTTGTTGATTCTTTTGAAAGTTTTTTTCTGATTTTATACCACCAAAAAGTTTAACAACTACTTTCATTTTTTAGAGTCTGCTCAGGGTTGAAGCTAACAACCCTGAGCAATTAAAAATTTTACCAGTTAAATAACTGGTCAAGCTCTTCATCTTTTACTTTAAATACTACATTGTGAGGTGGAATGGGCTCTTTATAGAAAAATCTTGGTAATCTGTCATGCTCTTTTGTAAATCCAGCACGAAGATTAAAGTCTCTCTCAAATTTAAGAACTCTTTTACCATATTCAACTACATCTTTGTCAGTCATGTTCCAACCATATAAGGCATTAATCATATCCAATAAAGCCTGGTTTGTCTCTGGCTGGTCAAGAAGGGCAAAGGCTATAAAAAGACACATGCCAGTTGAGTCAATAAAGGCTGTTGCAATCTGGAGATTACGTGAAAGAT
>JANXBR010000076.1 GCA_025060625.1 Thermodesulfovibrio sp. | reverse complement strand
CAATCCTGAAGAAAAACAGTTCTTTGAAAAACTCTTGGGGGATGGTTCTCATTTAGGAATCAATATAACTTATATTATACAGGAAAAACCAAGAGGTCTTGCAGAGGGGCTTATTTTGAGTGAAGAATATGTGCAAGGTAGTCCTATATTATACCTTCTTGGAGACAACATTCTATATGGTCATAGCTTAATAGATCGTCTCAGAGAAGCTAAAGAAGAAGTTATCAAGAAAGGTGGAGCTTATGTTTTTGGATATTTTGTCCATGACCCTCATAGATTTGGTATAGTTGAGTTTGATGAGAAAGGGAATGTAATCTCAATTGAAGAAAAACCAAAAAGGCCAAAATCTCACTATGCGGTTATTGGAGTTTACTTTTTTGATGAGATGGCATGCGAAATAGCAAGAGGTATTAAACCATCCGAAAGAGGAGAGCTTGAGATTACTTCTGTTCTTGAAGCCTATTTAAGTATGAAAAAACTTAAGGTAAAACTACTTGGTAGAGGATTTGCGTGGTTTGATGCGGGAACTCACGAAAGTTTTCTCGAAGCAGGGCAGTTCGTGGCAACCATAGAAAAAAGAACTGGTTTAATGATTGGCTCTGTTGAGGAAATAGCATACAGAAATGGATGGATTAGCAGAGAAGACCTTATTAAGCTTGCCAAACCTTTAGCAAAAACTGACTACGGCA
This sequence comes from Thermodesulfovibrio sp., assembly GCA_025060625.1. Taxonomy (GTDB): domain Bacteria; phylum Nitrospirota; class Thermodesulfovibrionia; order Thermodesulfovibrionales; family Thermodesulfovibrionaceae; genus Thermodesulfovibrio. The sequence continues at coordinate 5,466 of JANXBR010000076.1, read as the reverse complement.
AGTATCTCTTAGACCTTGCTGAAGGAAGAGTATGAAAGTATTTACCGATTTTCTTATTATAGGTTCAGGCATTGTAGGACTTGCAATTTCAAAAGCCCTTCTTGAAAACTTTCCACGCTCAAAGATTGTTGTAATAGACAAAGAAAGCTCTTACGGTGTTCATGCCAGCGGTAGAAACAGTGGAGTTCTGCATGCGGGGTTTTATTATCATCCAGACTCACTGAAGGCTCGCTTTACTCGGCAGGGTAATCAGGAACTTAGGGCTTACTGTGAAGAGAGGGGTTTAAGGATAAACAAGTGTGGAAAGGTGGTGATAGCGAGATCCGAAGATGAACTGAAAACTCTTCATGAGCTAAAGAGAAGAGGTGACATTAATGGAGTAGAGCTCTATTTAATAGATGAACAGGAGCTTAAGAAAATAGAGTCTTCAGCTATAACATATAAACAGGCTCTTTGGAGTCCAAATACTGCGGTTGTAAACCCTCTTGAAATTTTAAAGTCTTTTGTGGAAGACTTGAAAAATGCTGGAGTTAACTTTTACTACAACACTCCCTACGGAGCAAGACTGAAAAAGAATAAAGTCCTTGCTGGTGGATATGAAATTGAATACGGTATGCTCATAAATTGCGCAGGACTTTATGCAGACAAAATAGCCAAAGACTTTGGTTTTTCTCAAAACTATGTTCTCGTTCCTTTCAAAGGACTTTATCTTGAGTACACTGGAAATATTCCTTTCATCACTAGGAACATATACCCGGTGCCAAACATTAGAAATCCTTTCCTTGGGGTTCATTTTACAGTTAAGGTAGACAATACTATAAAAATAGGACCAACCGCTACTCCATGTCTATGGAGAGAAAACTACGATGGTTTTAGAGGTTTTAACTTGGGAGAGTTCCTTGAAATCGCTACGTGGATTAGTAAGCTGTTTGTGAAGAATTCTCTTTTTAGGAGTACCGCTTTTCAAGAAGTTAAAAAATATCTTAAATCGTCCCTCTTAAACGATGCTTCAAAGCTTACGCAAGGAATAGAACTAAAGCCTGAAGAATGGAGTTGGGCTCAACCCGGCATAAGAGCTCAGCTTGTTGATACTAAAAAGCTTCAACTTGTTCAGGACTTTGTGGTAGAGGGAGATAGAGAAAGTATTCATATATTAAATGCAGTATCTCCTGCCTTTACCGCAAGTTTACCTTTTGCAAGGTATGTGGTAAAAAATTATATAAACGGAGGGTTCCATGGGCAAACTCAAGAAAATTGAAACTTCTCTGCTTGACGTGTATCTTTTAGAGCCAACAGTTTTTGAGGACCACAGAGGTTTCTTTATGGAAAGCTACAACAAGAGAGACTTTGAAGAGCTTGGGTTATTTTTTAACTTTGTCCAAGACAACCATTCTCTAAGCGTTTACGCTGGCGTTCTAAGAGGGTTACACTTCCAGCTTGAACCTAAGGCGCAGACAAAGATCGTGAGATGTCTTAAGGGTGTAATATACGATGTGGTGGTAGATTTGAGAAAAGGAAGCCCCACATACAAGAAGTGGGCTGGATTTATTCTTAGTGAATACAACAAAAGACAAATATTAGTGCCAAAAGGTTTTGCTCATGGTATCCTAACTCTGACGCCTAACACTGAAATACTTTACAAGGTAGACGAATATTATTCTCCTGAACACGACCGTTCTATAAGGTGGGATGATCCAGAAATAGGTATAGATTGGCCTTTGAAGAATCCTATTCTTTCAGAGAAAGATAGAAACGCCCCTTTTTTAAAGGATATAGAGAGTGAGATAAACTTTTACTACAGGGAGGATAGAAAATGAAAAGAGTTCTTGTGACCGGTGCAGGTGGTTATATTGGAAGCGTTCTTGTTCCAAAGCTCTTACAGAAAGGATATGAAGTTATTGCAGTGGACCGATTTTTTTTCGGAAAAGAAAAGTTGAAGCCTGTTGGAGATATGTTAAATATCATTCAGGAGGATACAAGATTTCTAAAAGCAGAACTTCTCAGAGAGGTTGACTTTGTTATAGATCTGGTTGCTATATCAAATGATCCATCTGGAGAGCGGTTTAATGAAGCAACTTGGCAGATTAATTTTCAATCAAGAGTGAGGACCGCCAAGCTTGCTAAGGGACAGGGAGTTAAGAGATACATCCTTCCTTCCAGCTGTAGTATTTATGGCTTTCAGGAAACTATTGTAGATGAGTCTTCTCCCACAAACCCACTTACTACATATGCAAGGGCAAATGAGCGTGCCGAGCAGGAGATATTACCTCTTGCAGATAAGGAATTTATCGTGGTAGTAACAAGACTTTCAACAGTTTTTGGTTATAGTCCCCGTATGAGATTTGATCTTGCTATAAACGGGATGACATATGGAGCATGGAAGACAGGAAAGCTTCCGCTTATGAGGGATGGGACTCAGTATAGACCCTTTGTTCATGTAGAGGATGTCTGTGAAGTTATGATAGAGCTTCTTGAATTTTCTGACACCCAAAAAATAAATGGTCAGATATTCAATGTGGGAGGAAACGAGTTGAATTATCAAATTGGTCAACTAGGTCAGATAGTAGCTCATATAGTTGAAGAGCTAACTGGAAGAAGAGTAGAGATAGAGTGGTATGGTGATCCTGATAGGAGAAGCTATAGGGTTTCTTTCAACAAGATATACGAAACTATTGGTTGGAAACCCAAAAGAAATGCAGAATATGGTGTGCGAGAGATAATTCATAAACTTGAGGAAGGGACCGTTGAAAAAACTATTCAAACGATTACGCTTGATTGGTATACCGAGCTTGAAAAGTGGTATAAAATAATAAAGGAAGTTGAAATGTATGGAGGAATTCTAAATGTCTCTTAGAATTCTCATAACAGGTGCAAAGGGTCAGTTGGCAACAGAGTTTATCCAGACCTGTGAAAATAATGGAATAGAATACAAAGCCTTTAGTAAAGAAGAGCTGGATATTACTAACTTTTCCCTGCTTTTGAAGATAGTAAGAGAGTTAAAACCCACACACATAATAAACTGCGCAGCCTATAATCTTGTGGATAAAGCGGAAACTGAACCGACTGATGCATATAAAGTTAATGCGGTAGGAGCATACAATCTGGCAGTAGCATGCGTAGAGATTGGGGCAGTTTTTGTTCACTATTCTACAGATTATGTGTTTGACGGAAAAAAAGAAGCTCCATATGTGGAAGAAGACCAACCAAATCCTCTGAATGAATACGGCAAAAGTAAGCTCTTAGGGGAGAGGTTAATACAGCAAAATATGGACAAATATTTGATATTTCGCACAAGCTGGGTCTATGGTAAAGGAAAGCAGAACTTTCTCTATAAACTTACTCAGTGGGCACAGTCTCAAGAGTACTTAAGAATAGCCTGTGACGAGTTTTCAGTGCCAACATCAACAAGAACGATAGTAGAAGTTACGTTAGAAGTCTTAAAAAAAGGTTTGAGAGGTTTATATCATTTGGTAAACTCTGGATATGCTTCCCGTTATGAATGGACAAAGGAGTATTTCAGACTAAAGGGAATAAAAAAGTTTATTTATCCGGCGTATCAGAATGAATTTAATTTACCGGCAAAAAGACCAAAATGGTCTGCAATGAGTAATGAAAAAATTTGTAAAGAATTAGATACAGAAATAAGAGAGTGGGAAAATGAGTTAAGGAGAATAATAAATGAAGGAGAAATTTAATAATAGAGGAATTTGTATTTGGCTTACAGGTCTACCTTGTTCAGGTAAAACAACAATTGCTAAAGAACTTTCAGAGCAGTTTGAAAAGGCAAGTTATCAAGTAAAGGTATTTGATGGAAATGAAGTGAGAAAGACTATTTCTAAAGACTTGGGTTTTTCAAAAGAAGACAGAATTGAAAATATGTTTAGAGTGGCCAAATTAGCAAAGGAATTTGTAGAACAAGGATATATAGTAATTTGTGCTTTAATAAGTCCATATAGAAATGCGAGAAATAAAATAAGGAAAATGTTTGAAAATGGCGAATTTATTGAAGTATTTGTAGATGCTCCTTTAAGAGTATGTGAAAGTAGAGATATAAAGAATATGTATAAAAAAGCGCGAGAGGGATTAATAGAAAATTTCACCGGTATAAATGACCCATATGAACCTCCAGAGATGCCTGAAGTTCATTTAAAAACAGATTTATTAAGTATCCAGGAATGTGTTTACAAAATTTTAAAATTTTTAAATAATCAAAGGTGAAATAGTATGGCACTTACATGTTTACTAATTCTTGGAATGCACCGAAGTGGTACGTCAGCTCTTGCTGGAATCTTACATATTTTAGGTATTTCAATAGGTAAAATATTACTTCCACCTGCACCGGATAATCCTAAAGGTTTTTTTGAGAATGAAAAAATTACTCTCTTCAATGAATTAAAACTCTTACCAATGTTGAATACATATTGGCATGATATAAGACCTATAGGTATTAATGAAATACTAAGTATACGAAATGATTTAAGAACAGAAGCATATAAAATTCTAGAAGAAGAATATAAGAATGTTTATATATTGGGAATAAAAGATCCTCGGATGTGTATAGTTTTACCCTTTTGGGAAGATTCGCTACTTAAATTTGCCAATGATATAAAAATAATAATACCTTACAGAAACCCTCTTGAAGTTGCTTACTCCTTACATTACAGAGACAGATTTTCAATAGGAAAAGGACTCTTCTTATGGGCTAAACATGTGTTATTCGGAGAATATTATAGTAGAAAATATCATAGAATCTTTATAAACTTAAACTTACTTTTTGAAAATCCTATATCCGTTTTAAAAGAAATAATTGAAAATTTAGAAATTCCACTAAAAATTGATCTAAATAAATTTAAAAATCAAATAGAAAAATTTTTAGAAAAAAGATTAAGACATTATTATTTTTCTCTTGAACATTTACCTAATAATACTCCTATGTTTATAAAAGATTTAGCTTTTTGGATGGAAGAGCTTTCTCTTTCAAGAATTACAGATTGTAAAGATGTTAGAGAGAGATTCGATTTTTGGAGAAATGAATATGAAAAATCATATAAAAATTATTTTTCAGATTATATTGGTAATAATTGTTCACTCCAATTATATATTGATGATGGATATGGATTTAGAGAAAGTCTGTCTTTTATTAAAAATATAGAACCAATTAAGAACTTTCAAGAAATAATATTTGACTTTGATAAAAGGGAAATTTTTGCTAAAGCTCTAAGATTAGATCCTTTAAATTCACCATGTATATGTAACATTAAAAATATTTCAGTAATAGATAAAGACGGAAGAGAAATAAAATTAGAATATTCAGAAACTAACGCATATAAAGTTGAAAATAATAAATTTATATTTTATACATGTGATCCTCAAATTATATTCAAAGAGATTAATACTTTGTTAAAACAAATAAAAGTTATATTAAATTTTGACACAATAGAAAATGAATTGATAAAAACAGTAAAT
>JANXBR010000075.1 GCA_025060625.1 Thermodesulfovibrio sp. | reverse complement strand
CTCAAAGTCTGGATTGTAATCAAAATCAATTGCTGAGGCTTTGAAAATTGATGTCATAAAGCTATCAATAGTTTTTACCTGAAAATCTGAGTAGTTATCAAGTATCTCATCAAGTACTTCTCCAGCCTTAATTGATAATTCTTGAGAAGGTATTCTAAGAAACTCTGAAAATCTATTTATAGAGTTTTGTTCTTTAAAATATAAATTTTTAAGCCATTCTATTATTCTTGCCTTCATCTCATATGAGGCATTATTAGAAAAAGTTATAGCAAGAATATTTTTTAGAGAGTTATTTGGAATATTATCAGAAAGCAAAAAATAAACAAATCTTTCGGTTAGTGCTGTAGTCTTCCCCGAACCAGCAGAGGCTTTGAGAATAACATATTGGGGAAATTTGAACTCCAATCTATCTAACATTTAATTAAGTTTAATATATTCCATCTAATTCAATCCATCTTTCATTAAAAATTTTTGCTTTCTCTTTTCTTTAATATGATACTAATCTAAAATTTTGATATACACGAATTACCATATTGAAAATGCTTAATGAAAATACTACCTCAGTTTAAGAAGAAATCATATTTTTAGTTACACTCAACAAGATAATAAATCCTGTCAAATTCTCTTCCCTTAAGCAATTGAGTACAACTGAGGTCTTTTATATATTTTTCATGAGTTATAATTAATCCCTGAGCATCATCAGGGTTATTAATTTTTTCAATACATCTACGGGAGTAAAAAACCATAGCAGAATCTTCTGCTTTATAAAAACTAACTTTACCTTTATATTCCTTCACTATTTGATAGGACTTTGGTATTAATCTTTCCTTTTCATAAATATAAACAAATGCAAGAAAAATAAAAAGTAAAATTGCGCATATTGAGACTATATACTTTAAATATTTTTCACTGGCGAAATTAGCTAATAGTATTGCCATGGGTGGATAGGCAAAAAGTATGTAGTGATGAAGTTTGTTCTTTGCAAGACTGAAAAAAACAATTACAAGAATAAACCATAATAGGAAATTAGTCCACTGCTTATTGAATCCTTTGATTAATCTTGGATAAATTGGAATATAGAAAATTGTCGTTGCTATGACAAGTAATAAATAGTAATAAATCGGTGCAGGATGGGTAAGCCTGTGTCCTGTGTATCTCATAACATTCTCATATATAAAAAATCTGTAAAAATAATCATATCCGTGCTGAATTATCATAAGTATATACCATGAGGAGCCTAATATTAAAAAAATCATAATTGCCTTTAGATTTAGTATTTTAAGGTCTCTTTTAAAGATTAAATATGTCCCTATTACTAAAATGACTCCCACAGGACCTTTGGATAAAAAGGCAAATGCCAGAGATATCCAGCCTAAAATAAATTTCTCCCTAAGAAACAAAAAGAAGCTCAAAATCATGAAAAATGTATTTATCATCTCAGGAACAACAGCTCTTGATTCAATCCACAGATGAGGCAATGTAAGAAATACTAAAAAGCTTTTTTTTGCAGTTTCCTCTGAAAAAAAATTCTTTGCTATGAGATAAGTAACATAGGCAATACCAATAGCAGCAATTCCAGAAATAAGACGAGCAGAAAACTCATTGAGCCCAAATATAGATGAACTTAAAGCTATTAGCCAATAAAGCATTGGAGGTTTCTCAAATCGGGGTTGGCAATTATACACCGGTGATATGTAGTCACCAGTTGTCAACATATTGTAAACAGCAGTCATATTCCTTCCCTCATCTAAGGAGGTAAAACTTAGTAGCCAATTGCCAAATATAAAGAAATAAATAGAAAGAATTAGGAATTTTGACATTTTTTATCTTTGCTCATAAAAAATTTGATTAATCCTTTAGCAACTATGACAGAAAATACTCCTATAAGAGCTCCAGAGACTACGTCTAAAGGAAAATGTACTCCAAGATATATCCTTCCATAGGCAATTAAAATGGCATAAATAAAAAGCAGAACTTTCAAATATAAAGGACTACCCAATGATAGGCATGTGGCAACAACAAATGCAACAGCTGTATCTCCCGAAGGGAAAGAACCATGATAGAGGCGTTCCATAAGATTTACATCCTGTAACATGCTTGCAGGTCTTGGTGCTTTAAAAATGGCTTTGAGAATATGAACAGAAAAAGTTTCAAAAGTGGCTGCTATAATTAATAGCCAGAATTTTTCCCTTTTAAATATTAATAAAAGAAGACCTATTGGTATAAAAATCCAGCCTTTACCTAATATATAGAAATGGGAGAAGAAAAAATCAAATATAGGGTTTCTAAAATCATTTATCAGTCTGAAAATAAGAATATTAAGATAAAAATCCTCTATATTTGACAATTTTCACCTGCCTATATTCAAAAACAATAATCTATGATTATAACAACTTTTAAAGCTCTTTTTGTAATGAATTAAAGAATCTGAAATGAAGTGTAATTTGACTTTATACAGCTGGTCATATCACACTAACTTTTATGTATAGCATTTTAATAAAACCTCTTAAGAGATTGGGAAGCTTATGGATTTATAGAGATCAGATAGTTTCAGAGATTGAAACAATACCTCCAGGAAGTCTTGTAAAAGTATATGAAGAAAAAACAAGGAAATTTGTTGGGACAGGATATTTAAATTCAAAATCATTAATATCAATAAGGCTTTTAAGCTTCAAAGAAGAAGATATAAACATAGATTTTCTAAGAATGAGAATTATAAAATGCAGAGATTATAGAGAAAATTTTCTTGGTTTAAAGGAGAGCTATAGATTGGTATTTGGAGAATCAGACTTCTTGCCAGGTCTGATAGTTGATAAATATGAAAACTGTATTGTAATACAGATCTTGACTGCAGGAATGGAAAATTTTAAAAATTCAATCATAAAAATTATTGATGAACTGTTCTCTCCAAATACAATTATAGTAAGAAATGATAGTCAGGCACGGCTAAAGGAAGGACTTGATAAGGAACAAAAAAAGGATGCTATAGAGGGTTATATTAATTTAAATAAAATGGCAATTAAACTTTTAAAGAAAGATGGCATTTTAGCTACTTCATCCTGTTCTCAACACATATCTGAAGTTGAATTCTCTGAGATAATAAAAGAAGCTCTTATTGTTAACAAAAAAACAGGAATATTGATACACAGGGGCACTCAAAGTAAAGACCATCCAATTCTTCTCAGCATGCCTGAGACATCCTATTTAAAATGTTTTATCTTAAAAATCTATTGAAAGTCGAATATATCTGTTAAAATAAAAAATGCAACTGATATTAAATTTTTTATTATCAATGTTCATCTCTCTTCTATTTCCTATTGCTATACAATCAAAAGAGCCTGTTGAGTTATCTCTTTCAGGTGGAGATAACGTAAAGGTTGAGCAATGGATTGAAGGTCTTGAGATACCCTGGTCCCTGGTTTTCTTACCCGATAAAAGAGCACTAATAAGTGAAAGACCTGGAAGAATTAGATTAATTAAAGATGGCATGTTACAAAAAGAACCCTATGCAACAATTGAAGTTGCTCATATTGGTGAAGGAGGTCTCATGGGTCTTGCATTCCATCCAGATTTTCCAAAAAAGCCTTACATTTATGCCATGCATACGTATAGAAAGGGGAACACTCTCTTTAATAGAGTAATCAGACTAAAGGATTTGGGAAACAGGGGTGTTTTTGACAGAGTAATAATTGACAATATTCCTGGTGCAAGATTTCATAATGGTGGAAGAATTGCCTTCGGACCTGATGGAATGCTTTATATAACAACAGGAGAGATATATGAGGCAGACCTTGCTCAAAATCTAAATTCTCTTGGAGGAAAAATTCTCAGAATAACTCCAGAAGGTGAAATCCCGTCTGACAATCCCTTCAAAAACTCACCCATATGGTCCTTCGGACATAGAAATCCTCAAGGACTTGCATGGCATCCAGAAACAGGTGATTTGTTCTCTTCAGAACATGGTCCGTCAGGAGAGTATTTAAGATTTGGAAATGACGAAATAAACATAATCAAAAAAGGTGGAAACTATGGTTGGCCAATAATAATTGGAAAAAAGAATAGACCACCCTATATTGATCCTCTTGTCCTATGGGAAAAGACAACTCCACCTTCAGGAATTACCTTTTATTCTGGAGAAAAACTCTTTCATCTAAAAGGTGACCTTTTCGTTGCCACATTAAGAAGCGAATCTATAATAAGAATAAAACTTCAGAGAACAAAGGAAGGATTTAGAGTTGAAAGAATTGAAAGGTGGTTTGAAGGTAAATATGGCAGAATAAGAGACATAGTTCAGGGACCTGATGGATATCTATATTTTCTCACGAATAACAGAGATGGAAGAGGCAAACCAAAAATCGGCGATGATAGAGTCTACAGAATAATACCTCAGAGCCATTCTAATTAGATAATAATCATTCTTCATAACAAACTTAATGTTTCCGAGTCTGCCAATCCTTGGCTTGCTATTGCTTACAATTCAATTTAAAAATAGTCAAAAATTATTGATTAATTTTTATTAATAGATAAAAACTATTTGAAATATTGACATTGTCTTTTATATAATTTTTCAAAAAAATCCGAGGTGGAGCAATGTCTAAAGATTATACTAAATTATGGAAAGAATTGGGATTAGATTTAGTAAAACATGATGGACTTCTTTCAGTGCTTTCAGATGCTTACAAAAACATTTATCTTTCTCAAAGAAATAGACCTGATGGAATGAAATATTTTGATTTTGTAATCTCAGAGGTTCATGGTCTAAGAGTTGAAGAGATTTACGAAGCAAAAAAGCAAGGAAGAAAAGTAATCGGCACATTTTGTGTATATGTACCTGAAGAACTTGTTTTAGCCCTTGACGGTGTCTTTATAGGACTCTGTGCAGGTGCGGAAGTTGGATTTGAAGAGGCAGAAAAATTTATTCCAAGAAACACCTGTGCCTTAATAAAAGCATTTATGGGATTTAAGCTCTCAGGTTTATGTCCCTATGTGGAACTTACAGATTTAATAGTAGGTGAGACAACCTGTGATGGAAAGAAGAAAGCCTATGAAATATTTGATGAAATTACAAAGAAAATGTATGTTATGGAAATCCCAAATATGAAAAATGATTTTGACAAACAGTTATGGTTAAAAAAAATAATTAAATTTAAGGATAAACTTGAGGAAATCTCTGGCAAAAAAATAACCTTAGATAATTTAAAGAGAGCTACAGAGATAGTTAACAATAAAAGAACTGCTCTAAAGCGGTTAAGCAAACTAAGAGCCTATGACCCTTCTGCAACTTCAGGACTTGATGCACTTTTATTAAACCAGATAGCCTTTTATGATGAACCTGTAAGATTTACAATGAAAGTTAATTAACTATGCGATGAACTTGAGGAAAGAGTAAAAAATGGTGAAGGATTAGTTTCAAAAGGAACTCCGAGAATTTTGATTTCTGGAAGTCCCTTTGCCATTCCGAACTGGAAACTTCATGCAATAGTAGAAAACAGTGGTGCCATAGTTGTAGGAGAGGAATCCTGCGTAGGAAGTAGAAACTTTAGAGAGCTTGTAGATAATAATTTCAACTCCATTGAAGAAGGATTAGAAAAGATTTCGTCAAGATACTTAAGCATTGACTGTGCTTGTTTTACTCCGAATAATGAGAGATTTGAAAACATAAAAAGTCTTTACAAAGAGATAAATGCAAATGGAGTTATTCATTATTCACTTCAATTCTGTACACCCTACATGATTGAGGCATATAAAATAGAAAGAAAAATAGATTTCCCCTACATGCGTATTGAAACAGACTACAGTATGGAAGACTTTGGTCAACTTAAAACAAGAATTGAGGCTTTTATAGAGACTCTTAGATGAGCTGTCTTGGTATTGACATAGGTTCAAGATATATAAAAGGTGTGTTAATTGAGAAAGGCAAAATTTTGAGCTACACTGTCACTGAGACTTCCTATGAACCATTAAAAAGAGCTGTTGAAATCTTGAGAAATTATAATCCCGAAAGAACAGTAGCAACGGGATATGGAAGACATCTCTTAAGTTTTAATGGAAAGATTCCAACAATTACAGAGATAAAAGCCTTTGCCATTGGTGTAAAGAGTATGATACCTTCATGCAGAACAATAATAGATATTGGAGGACAGGATACAAAAATAATAAGCCTTGATGAAAGGGGAAATATAAAAAAGTTTGAGATGAATGATAGATGTGCAGCAGGCACAGG
>JANXBR010000074.1 GCA_025060625.1 Thermodesulfovibrio sp. | reverse complement strand
CATCCTTAAATATCGTAAAAGCTGGATTGCCTGTATCCAAAATCGCATTTTTAATTCCCTCTGAGGTAGATACAGGTATTACAATATGGTTATTTATAAGATTGAAATTCATAGATTTGAGTATGTTAAAGCTAAAAATTTAATTTTTATTCTATTGCTTTTCATAATTTGACTCCATTTTCCATGTAGTTAATCACTCAATTTTTTCTCAAAAGATTTTCCATTATATGTATTATTTTATCCTCTGGGTTACCTGTCTGCTGAGCTATTTTCCATATTGGTATAGGACCATTTTCCTGTTAATATTTCAATTATTTTATCTTCAATATCAGTTTCTGTATGAGTTTTAAAATCATTTATAATCTCCTGAATATTTATTTGCTCAGGATCAGTAAAAGGTGCTACTTTTAGATTAAATCTCTTCATCTTTTGGCTGTCTTCTCAGATTCTCTAAAAGTCTCTGAATTGCTCTTTGAGGGTTTGCATAAAAACTTCTTGATGAAATCCTATGGACAAACCAACCGTTTCTTTCTATTATGTCTTGTCTCTGATAATCCTCTTCTTTAAGGTTTCCTTTTTCATAATGAAATTCTCCATCACATTCAACAGCCATTCTTCTGCCTTCATTATCAACAACCACTAAATCTATAAAAAATCCAGCACATGGAACTTGTGTATATACTTCTAATCCTCTCTTGACGAGTTCATCAAAGACTGCTCTTTCAAAATCACTTTGACATTTTTCTCTCTCATTCGGATTGCCAAGCCTTGTATAGACAGAATTTTGAATTGTCATAACATAATCTAAGTAGTCTCTAATTAATCCTCTTGGAAAATGCTGTATAGGTGTTGAGATAAAACATACAACCTTTCTTCTTGCCCTACTGAAAGCCACATTTAGACGTCCCATATCATGCTCATCATTTACTCTCTGAATAGCATTAATTGTTCCAGGTCTTGAATTAGGAGCATATCTAAAAGAATAAAGTATAACATCCCTTTCATCTCCCTGAAACCCATCAACGGTTGATACAATTATTTGGTGTTCCTTTATAATTGAGGGATTTTCTTCAAAAGCTTCATACATTAGAGCTTGTAGTAAGCTTGCCTGTTGTCTAAAAAATGATAAAACTCCAACAGAAAGTTTTTCTCCTTCTCTTTCACCCTCAAGTTCACCACTGTCTATCATTCTTTTTAATTCTCCTATTACAGCTTTTGCTTCTATTATGTTCTTCTTAGTATTGTCAGGGTCATCATAAGCTCCTTTAATTAATCTTATTTCCATGCAAGGATTAAAACGTTTTCTCCGGAAAGGAGTAAGAATTTTAAGACGGCCGTCATAAAAGTGTCTGTTGGAAAATTCAATTATAGGAGGTTCACATCTAAAGTGTTCATTTAGAAACACAGGGCTTGTATCCTGACAGCCAATTGCAAGGTCTAAAAGTGACTTTCTACCATGGAAAAATTCTGCTTTAGGATGTCTATCTAATCCATGTTTTGAAAGATTTAAACGAACTAATGTATCGCTTAAAAATTGAGTATTAGGATTTTTCATTTGTTTTTCATCGCCAACAACTATCATCCTTTTAGCACGATAAGCTAAATGCAAAGCTGTTGCTTGATTACATTGTGATGCTTCATCAACTATTAAATAGTCAAACAAACCTGCTTTCAATGGAAAAATTCGTGCTACATCATCAATGCTCATTATCCAACAAGGAAATACTGACAAGATTTTTTTATAATCAATCTGCTCTCTCAATTGAATAAATGAATGAGTTTTCTTTTTTCTTCTCAATAATTCTCTAAGTTTATTAATTGTAAATCTTGTAGAATTGTCAGATTGAGCTTCTTTGAGTGCAATTTTACGGCTACTATTAATTATTTCTAATATCAATTTTCTTGATTCTTTCTTTAGTTTTCTTATTTCTTCAGTTACTTTTTGTATGTCATCAGGATTATCAGTTAAATCCTTTCTGATAAATGAAGATAATCTAAATGCTTCTACAATTAATTCAGGCCTTTCAAGTACCTCTATGTTCTCATTAGCAATTATTTTATCTTTTATTTTTGCACAAGTTGAGGAAAGAGTTTTTAATTCATTTTTCTCAAGACTATTTATTCTTATATAATCATCAAAATACTTGGTGAGTTCCTTAATTTTGTTTGCTATCTTTTCAGACTCTTCGTCAAAACTTAGTTCATAAACTGCTCTCTCCAATTTTGCTAATTGATTAGACTTAAAAATTTTAAATTGCATTTGGGATTTAATTGTATTCAATAAATTTAAGGATTCTAAGTAAATTTTTATCTTTGTAAGTGATTTTTTGAATTTGGTTAAATCCTGCAAAGATGATATGGTTGTAATGTGAGATTCTAACAGCTCATCAATTCTATCTAACCTTTCTGTTAGAAAGTTAGCAATGATTGAAAGTACTCGGGCATATTTATCTGTTAAATGAGAATTTTTATGTATATCAGCTAAGGAAGAATTTAGTGTCAAATTATTTATGGGAAGACCAACTTCATTGAGAAATTTAAAATTGTTCACTATAAGGAATCTTTTCTTCCAGTGATTATACCAACATTTTAGATTTTCTACACATTCTTTACGCCTGCTGTAAGTAATTTCAGGAAAATTAAGTGATAGGAGAAAACTACGAGCTTTTCTTGATTTTGGCAATAGATGCCATTTCAACCAAGAATTCAACGAATTATCTAATGCCTCTATAATCCATGAAATATTCTCAATAAAAGCTCCATCAGAAGGTTCTGGATATGTGGTTTCAAAATTAATTAGTTCTAATGCTTCTAAACAAGATAGAATCTCCTGACCACACTGCAAGATTTTATTGATACTAACTCCTAATACTTGAGCCTGTGTTTTAATTTTTTGAAAGTCTAACATTAGATTATGGTATTCTGACAAGTCTTTTAGAGAACTTATCAATTCATAACCGTAATTATCCAACCATTGAATAAAATGATTTAAATAATTGATAGTTCTGAGGTTGTCAGAGTTTCTTGATAAAATTTCCTTGCAGAGTTGAAATACTTCTTCATCAATAAAGATATTCTCTCTTGTCCAATCATAGATTTTAATTATATGTTCTGTTAAATTTATCAAATCCCTGATTCTGCTATGATTTTTTGATAGAATACTTTTTATTTCAATATAATTTTTTCCAAGTTTTTTCAATAGATTTGAATATTCAGATAATGCTTTTGCAACAATTTGGTCCATACCCTCAGGTAATGAATCATTAGCCTCAATAATGTCATACTCTCTTATTTCATGATACCTTTTGTAGTCTGGAAATCTGTCTTTTTCCATAATTTTAAGTTTAGAAAATCTAACTTCTAACTTTCTTATTTCATTGTTAATTTCTATTAATTTGTCTTTTTTTCTCTCTAAAGTTTCGCTCTCTTCATTTATATCTACATTACTTACATAAGCATAAAAGCTTTCTATTTTATTTCTTAGTTCATTTATTGATTCCCTCTCGTTTTTAAGCATTGACATTGCTAAGTACTCTATTTTCGGCATGAGTTTGGTAATTACCTCAAGAGCCTTATTTTGATGACTTGTAATGAGTACTGATTTACCATGTGAAACAAGGTGGCATGTTAGATTTACTATGGTTTGAGACTTTCCAGTACCCGGTGGTCCCTGAATTACCATGAGACGAGATTTGTCAGCTTCAATTGCAGCATTTCTCTGAGCTTTATTGCTCAAAAGAGGAAATAGAGGTATATAATTATCTGCTTCAATACTCGCTTGGTATCCTGGGTCTTCATTATTCTCCTGTTCCTCGGGATTTGATAAAATGGTGTCTACTACTGTTTCTTCATTTATTTGTTCAATTTTCATTAATTGAGACAGATCATCAAGTAAATAGGCGTTAGTTCTTTTTGCATTGACTAATACAGAAGTATTTACAACTTGAATTCTGTCTTGCTCCCTTAAGATCATTGCTTCATTTAATGATGACAAATTTTCAGGTAAATTTATCCCTCTGAAGGTAGGAATTAATTCAGAGAGTTTAGTAATAATTTCCTTCACAGTAGATAGGTCAAATTCATCTCTACTAAAGCATGGTAGAATTTGCCTTCTTATCATTTCAACATCTTCATCTGATTCAACGATATACTTGATTAATTGAAAATTTAAGGCAGGAACTTCATATTCTTTAAAGAGAGTAACGTGTCTTTTCAAAGGTTCAAAATCAATAGAAACTTTGTAATATAAAAGTGGAGCACAAATTTTTCGTCTATTTATTTTTCCTGTAATTAAAGGAAATCCTACAATAACTTCACGATTGAAAGGATCAAACTCCTTTTTTCTATAAATGGCTATAATTTTGGCTGAAGCATCTATTCTTTCTTGTTCTTCTATGTTAAATCCGACTTCTTCAGCATTTTCTCCTCTTTCTTCTATATCTTCATAGGCATCACTTTTTTCTATTTGTCTATTTATCGCATCAGCTGATGCTGACTCTAATTGAAAACTTATTTTTTCAGAATCTATGATTTCTTGAATGTCTTTTATGAATAGGCTTAAATCAGCAATTAATCCATAATGGAAAATAGATTTTATATCAATAAAGTGTTTACCCGTGCTTGTAGATAGAGAAAATAATAAATCTTTATAGTATTTAGCGAGGTTTTCTAATCTCATTATTAAGCCCCAAATTCATAGTTATTAGTCACATATATTTCTACCTCTCCCTCTTTGGTCTTCCGGGTCTTTTTTCTGCAAGGGTGTCAATAAATCGTGATATCCCTTTCTTTATGTAGGAATGATACTTTTTGTATTTCTCCTTATCAATATAAAGTTCAATTCCTTCAGCAATCTTTATTTTTATAACTGCCTCTTTTTCCACTTCTTTTTTAATAATTTCTTCATCATATCTATGTTTATGAAGGTTATCTATGTAAAGATGCTGTGGAGGAATTTCAAAAAGCATATTTTTAGAAGAATATAGCATACTTGGAGATGCTACCATATGGTCATAAATGCTGTCTCTATCAAGATATTGTCTCCTCCTGTCTCTTTTCTCAAAAAACTCCTTTATCTCCTCAAGAGTCAATCTTTGCCTTTTAAGTTCTCTTATTAAGTTTAGTCTTGTTAAAGCCTCTTCCGAATAGGTAGCAGCACCGCCTCTGCTGTCTGGTCTTGGTACGAGACCAAGTTGCACATAGAAGTGTATTGTTCTTCTATTTGTTTTTGTTAATCTCTCAAGCTCTCCAATCGTATATCTTTTCTCTATCATTTTATAAGATTATAATTGAAACACTGCAAAACTAACAATAAAAAGACACTATGGCATTTAAGCCCTGGTGTCTGAATCAATTTTACAGATCTTCGTCCCACCCTCTATTTCTGTGGTAAGCCCTCCCTTGTGCTTCTGGATAGTAAAATCCTGCTATATGAACTATCTTGCCGTTATGCTCAATGGCATATCCTGTAATCTCTGGGCTATCAAATCTTATGTCATTACCCTCTCCTACAGATTTGAACACATCCTTTGGCAATGAATACAAAGATTTAAAAAATGAGTTTAACTTTTCCTTAAGTAAGGCAAAGTCAAGACTCGCTCTTTTCCCTCTAATCAAGTGACTTTTCTCTATTCCTTCAAAGATGTAACCACTTAATATTTTTTTAAAGGCTTTATACATTATTCCTTTCACTCCAAATATGTCACAACCTGACAGTTCATCTCCATTAAAAACAGCTATACCAATCTGTTGGTCTTTATAACTAAAGCTTCTTTCATAGTTTTGGTAATCCTCTTGTCTTGATTCATAGAGTTCATCAACATCCATTGACCGAGAATCATAGTTATGCCTGCGCATCTTTTCTGCTATAGTTCCCCATATTCCACTCTGGTCAGCCCTGAATTGCCCTGATTCTTTCAATGAAGACATAACTGTTTTTGCTTTCATTCTTCTTATATCCGGGTCAACAGAAAACTTAGAACTTGAAAATACTCTGCTTCTGTAGCTCCATCTTCCCTGTTCAACACAGGACACAGGAATTGTCAATTTGCTCCCCTTTCCTACGATAATTGTTGTATTTATGGTTCTATTTTGTTTTGCTCCCACAAGGATATCACCTTCAAGAAGTAATACATCACTGTCAAGTTCATTTATCACAGTTAACTCTGGTACAGAACCTCCTTCAGAGACTTCCTGTATTCTGAACTTATCAGTCTTTAATGCTTCATCAAGTAATAGGTAACCATCTTCTTTAACTATGTCTGAATAAAGTGGAAATATTATTAAGTCTCTGTAGGCTTGAGGATCGGAAAAATGAATTGAGCTCAGAAAACTATTGAGCATTTCAATGCTCT
>JANXBR010000073.1 GCA_025060625.1 Thermodesulfovibrio sp. | reverse complement strand
CTACCATCATCAGCTCTTTCAACAAAATATTCATCTATCATTATTTTTTCCAATTTATCAACAGCTATAGGCTCTTCATACTCCTCAGAAGGAACTTCTTTTTCCTGAATATTTTCTAATTCTTCATCAAGCTCAAGCATTGGATTTTCCATCAGCTCAAGCTGAATATACTGACTTAACTCAAGTTGTGGTAGCTGTAAAAGCTTCAGTTGTAGTTGAAGTTGAGGAGTTAATGTTAGCTTTTGAGTAAGTCTTAGGTCTGTTCTCTGCTCAAGTGCCATTATAGTCTAAACTCCTCTCCAAGATAGGCTTCTCTTACAACAGGATTGTCAATAAGAGTATCTGGAGGACCTTCTGCAAGTAAATTGCCATTGTGTATTATAAAGGCTCTATCTGTTATGGAAAGAGTTTCTCTTACATTATGATCTGTTATTATCACTCCAATTCCTCTGTCTTTGAGGTATTTTATCGTCTTTTTTAATTCAACCACTGCTAAAGGATCTATCCCTGCAAAGGGTTCATCAAAAAGCATAAATATAGGTTTCAATGAAATAGCTCTTGCAATCTCAGCCCTTCTTCTTTCTCCTCCTGAAAGCTTATAACCTTCTCTGTCAGCAAACTCTGTCAGATTAAACTCTTTAAGAATATCATTGACTTCTTTATCAATTTGGTTTATAGCCTCTTTATTGTTTTCATATTTTATCTCAAGAACAGCTCTAAGATTGTCTCTTACTGTTAACTTTCTAAATATAGAAGGTTCTTGGGGAAGATAACCTAATCCAAGTCTCGCCCTCTCATAAATTGGCATGGATGTAATATTTTTATCGTTAATAAAAATAGTTCCACCATCAGGCTTTATTATGCCTGTTATCATATAAAAGGTAGTAGTCTTTCCTGCACCATTTGGTCCTAATAGACCAACAACCTCTCCGCTTTGCACTTTAAAACTAACGCCTTTAACAGCCTCTTTTTTACCAAAGCTCTTTTTTAGTTTTTCAACTTTAAGAGTATTAATCATTGTGCCACTTTTTTCTCTTTTAAATATACTTTACTTCTTTCAACCATTGATTTGTCGTTTTTTATAAAATATATTATTTTCTCTCCTGTAACGAGATTTTTACCCTCAGTTGCCCGAGGTTCTCCAGTGAAAACTACTCTTTCTTCTGGTTCAGGATAGTAAGTTGCCTTATGGGAGTTTACAACTCTGTCTGCTTTAACAAGCTTTACATTTCCTATTGCCTCTATCATTTTTATATTACCACCTTTTTGTTCATCCTCGTAATAAACTATCATTTTAGAAGCATATAGAGTAATATCACCTTTCTTAGCCACCACATCACCTTCAAATGTTGCTGTTTTCGCTTTACTGTCATTAATGAGAGATTTTGATGTAATTATTATGGGTTCAGGAGTTTCTTTTTTCTCTTCAGCCATAACTGAATTAATAAAAAGAAGAAAAATCACTATGGCTATAAAACTACTTTTTAGAGTAAACAATTGCCACCACCCCTTTCTTTAATTCTATCAAATCTGCATTAGCTTTACCAGAGTTTCCCTCTATTGAAAATCTATTACTTACAATTTTGAGAGGCTTTTCTGAGTAAAGTGTTTTATCTTTTGCACTCCAGTATGCTTCGCTACCATAAACTTTGTAATCCTTTAAAAATCCTTCTATTCCATCGGTTAAAAAAAGATCGCCTGATTCAGGGTAATAAAGTCCTCTTTTAGACTTTACAGTAAATTCTTTTTCGGGAAAAAGAATGGTAAGATATCTCATATCCATTAACTTTCCATCATCACTCATGAATGCCTCTTTTGAAGAAAGCTTGAGTTTCAACTGTCCTTCCCTTTTTTGAATAAATTCAGTATCTCTAAAAAAAGAACCCTCCATTGAAACTTTTACAGTTACTTGTGACTCTTTTTCAAAATAATCAAGACTCACAAGTAAAGCTACAATAATAAAAAAGGCAAAAGAAATTAATATTAATTTTTTCATCCCTGTTTTAAATATACCATAAAAAACCTACTAAACAATATTCCCTTAAAAAGTAAATAATATCAATTTACAGAAGGAGTAACACTTCCTGCAGTTTTGACTTTAAAAAGGTTTTTATTATAAACTTTAGAATGCATTCTTTTAAGAAAGTTCTAATATTTTTATTTCTCTTTTTCTTTTTAATACTAAATAAATCAGCTCATGCTCAGATTGACTATTTCCTTGATTTCAAAGAAAGCCTCCTGTCATATTTTCCTAATATTAATGGCAAAGTTATAAACATAGAAAAAAATGAGTTAACTTTTGATAAAGGCTATAAAGAAGGAATGAAAAAAGGTCAAAGGGTGGTTGTCTTTGAAGAAACCATGCCTCTAATCCACCCTGTTACAAGACAGATCATAGGTAAATCTGAAAAAATAGTTGGCACTGTAGAAATAGTAAGTGTAGAGGAAAACTTCTCCAAAGGAGTGCTTATAGAGGAAAATATAAATCTGCCGAAAGATAGTTCTCTTCTATTTAAAATCCCCAAATCAAAAGTTAGAGTTTTATATGCTCAGGGTAATACAGAATGGGCAATAGGTGAAGGTTATTACAGAGAACTTAAAAAAACTGATAGATTTGAGCTAATAGATGCTCCTGTAAACATAATAGAATTAGACAATCTCCTAAAGGAACCCAAAAATGCCGAGGTTGCAATAATACTTAAACAATCAAAACAAAATGGAACTATTAAACTTTATCAGGAAGTTTACTGGGTAAAGGATAAAAAACTTCTTTTTAAATCAGAAAAAGAAATTTCAACATTAGCCCTCAATGAATTGAGAAGAAAATATGCTTCCTTAATAGTACCTGAAGGTCATACTATTCTTTCATTTAGACTATCAAGGGGAATAAATAGGATTGCCACGGGTAATTTTGATGGAGTAAGCAAAAATCAAGTATTAATAGTATCTGATAGTGATATAAGTCTCTATCTTTTAGAGGTAGACCTTAAACTTAAAAGCAATTATGTGATACCAATTGGCGGAGACATACTCTGGTTTGATACTGGCGATATTGATAATGATGGCAAAGATGAGATAGTAATAACAATAAAAAAAGACCTGAGAATCTTTTCTTCAGTTATCAAATGGGCAGGTGATGGATTTAATGAAATCTTAAGAATAAACGATATTTTCTTAAGAATCTATGAAGGCAAACTTATTGCCCAAGCTTATTCTCCTTCTGAAGGATTTGAAGGTGAAATTTTTTATATTTTAACTCAAAAAACAACCTATCAAAAAAATGGCATTTTGAAACTGCCTGTGAAAGCAAATATTTATGATTTTTATGTTTTAGGAGATACTATTTTTAAATGGGAAAGCGATGGCTCACTTGCAGTATACAATAACAAGGGAGTTCCTCTATGGCGTTCTCAAGAACCATTGGGTTTTGGAATACAGTATGAAAAACAGACAGGAGTAGCCATGTTGAGCCTTGGAAAATGGCAAGTTCAAAGTAGAATTAAACCTTTAAGTAATGGAGTGATTGTTATTGAGAAAAAGCCTCTTTTAGGGGCTGTAAATATTTCTACCTTAGGATACAGAAGCTCAAAGCTCCAACTACTTCAATGGACAGGAATTGGTATTGAACAAATGGATATAACAGAGGAAATGTCAGGTGAAATACTTGACTATGCTATTTCATCAGATAAAATATTTGTCCTTGTAAAGCCTCCTTTTGGTTTTAATCCAAGGAGAATTCTTCAGGGGGAAAGTCCCTTTGAGACAAATCTGCACATTCTATCCTTAAAGTACTAAAAGATGAGCAGATTCATAAAACACGTGGGAATAATAATGGATGGAAATGGAAGATGGGCACAGTTGCGAGGACTTCCAAGATATGAAGGACACAAAAGGGGAGTTGAAAAAGTAAGAGAGATTATTCGTGCTGCTGTTAAACTAAATATAGATATTATTACTTTCTATGCCTTTTCAATTGAAAATTGGCAAAGACCCAAAAAAGAAGTTGATATCATAATGAGTTTACTTCAAAATCATCTTAAAAAGGAGACTCAAACATTTTTATCGCAGGGAATAAGATTTAAAATGATAGGAAATCGTGAAATGATTCCATCAGATATTTTAAAAGTAATAGAAGAAACAGAAAACATAACAAGTGAATGTAAAACATTAATTGCACAGTTTGCGATTAGTTACGGGGGTAGAGATGAGATCATAAGAGTTGCAAAAAGGATAGTCAGAGAAAACATACTCCCAGAAAAAATCAATGAAGAACTTTTTTCTTCCATGCTTGATACAGCAGGAGTTCCCGAACCTGATCTCATAATTAGAACTTCAGGAGAACAAAGAATTAGCAATTTTCTAATATGGCAGTCTGCATACTCAGAGCTTTACTTCACTCAAACTTTGTGGCCCGATTTTACTGAAGAAGAATTTACAGAGGCAATTCTTGATTTTCAGAAAAGACAAAGGAGATTTGGAAAAGTAAGTGAATTTACAAGGTCATAAAAAAAGAGTTCTTATCGCCGCTATTGCTTTACCAATTTTAGTTTTATTTATCGTTAAACTTCCACCATACTTCTTTCTTGGTCTTTTAGCTGTTGTAAATATTGTTGGAATGTGGGAGTTTATGAAGATGTATAAAACTCCCTCAAGATGGAATATCTTAGGTGTTATTTTTTCACTTATTATTTTTCTTTTAAACTGCCTTAATCCTCAGAATGCCATACATTATTACGCTATAATTTTTATGGCTGTTACGGTTATTAGGCTACTTTCAAAAAAATCGCCCTATATGGCTTTAAGTGATATATCTCCCTTAATTGTCGGACTTCTATATATTCCTACACTTGTTTCTTTTCAATGGTTTTTAAGAGACTACGGATGGCAGTGGATTTTATATCTTTATGGCGTTGTCTGGACAGCAGATTCCTTTGCCTACTACATAGGTAAGGGATTTGGAAATCGTAAACTCTATCCAGAAGTAAGTCCTAAAAAAACCTGGGCTGGAGCTTATGGTTCATTACTTGGTGGAGGCATAGCATCTGTTATTTTAGGCTATTTTCTATTAAATAAAGCCCTTTTAAATCTTGCTATAATGGGAGTATTGATAGGCTTTGTATCTATATTTGGTGATCTTGTAGAGTCAATGTTTAAAAGAGACGCTGGAGTTAAGGATTCAAGCTTTCTTTTTCCAGAACATGGAGGCATTCTTGATAAAATAGATGCAATACTTTTTGCAGGAGTATTAGTTTATTTTGGAGTGAGATTTATTTAGGAGGAAAGCTTGAAGAAGGTTGTTATACTTGGTAGTACAGGCTCAATAGGAAAGAGTGCTCTTGAGGTAATAAGAAGGTTTCCAGATAAATTTAAAGTCTCAGGACTTGCTGCAAAAAGCAGTGTCAATACTCTGGAAGAACAGATTAGAGAGTTCAATCCTTCGTATGTTGCAGTCTTTGATACAAAAGCCTGTGATGAACTGAGAAAAAAGTTCAAAAACTTAGAGATATTAAGAGGAAATGAAGGCATAAATCAACTTGCGAGATTAAAAGAGGCAGACATAGTTTTATCAGCCATTGTAGGAGCTGCTGGTCTTATTCCAACCTTTGAAGCAGTAAAAGCAGGTAAAACAATAGGTCTTGCAAATAAAGAAAGTATTGTAATGGCTGGAGAGATAATTAAAAGAGAAGCCCAGAAAACTGGAGCAAAAATTATTCCTGTTGACAGCGAGCACAGTGCAGTTTTCCAATGTATTAATGGTATTAATAAGCAACATATAAAAAAAATATGGCTCACAGCATCGGGAGGGCCTTTTCATGGCAAAAAAATTCATGAAATGGAAGATGTTACTCCTCAGGAAGCTCTTAATCATCCAAAGTGGAAAATGGGAAAACGAATCACAATAGACTCTGCAACACTTATGAACAAAGGTTTTGAGGTAATAGAAGCACATTATCTTTTTGATATGCCAGCAGAAAATATTGGTGTTTTAATTCATCCACAGAGTATTGTTCACTGTCTTGTTGAGTTTATTGATGGAACCTATCTTGCCCAGATGAGCAATCCTGATATGAAAGCACCTATTGCCTTTGCTCTTTCCTTTCCCGAGAGGTTTAAAGATATTGTTACACCAATAAACTGGTCCTTAATGAAAAATCTTCACTTTGAGATTCCAGATACAGAGCTTTTTCCATGCCTTAAACTTGCCTATGAAGCATTAAAAATAGGAGGAAGCATGCCAGCAGTTTTAAATGCAAGCGATGAAGTAGCAGTTGAAGCATTTCTATCGGGAAGATTAAAATTTAAAGATATATACAGAGTAATAAAAAAAGTAATGGATGCCCACAAAGCTGTATATGTAAACAGTATAGAAGAAGTTCTTGAAGCTGACAGCTGGGCAAGAAAAATAG
>JANXBR010000072.1 GCA_025060625.1 Thermodesulfovibrio sp. | reverse complement strand
ATGTGAGAGTGGATAGAATTAAAGGCAGAACAGATGATATGCTCAAAGTAAAAGGTGTAAACTTTTATCCCTCACAGGTTGAGCAGATTCTGTTAAAGCATAAAGGGCTTTCTCCCTATTATCAACTTGTCATTGAGACAATAAAAGGCAGAGATGAGATGACAATTATTGTTGAAAAGACTGATAATGGTATTACTCAGCAGGAGATTGACCAGCTTGGACTTGAGCTTTATGATTTTTTAGGTTTTCGCAGTAAAATTCAGGTAGTTCCTGAAGGAACAATTCAGCGACAACCTGGTAAGGCAGTAAGAATTATTGATAAAAGAAAGAAAAATTAAGGTTTTCTTAAATTGTTCCACGTGGAACAATCATGATATTTCTTTGATTTTAATTTTAATGAAGTTATTCTTTTCTGGGATTAGTTCTGATGCGGCTTTCAGGCATGCCATAACAATTAAATTTTCAGGAATGGTTTCATATACATTGTTTCCTACAATAATTGTTCTACAATGTTCGTCTCCACAGACACTGCAGCATTGGGACTTTCCTGTTTCTGCAGCAAGCCATGACTCAAGAGGTCTATCATTGATTAATATTTGATTTGAGCTTAAGGGATTTTTGCTAAACTCAGTTCTGTCAAGTGAATTTTTTTCAATGATAACCTCTATATTAAGAAGTTTTAAAGATTCTCTGAGTTTGATATATGCTTTTTCTAATTCCTGCTCAGTTTCTGAACATCTTAGGCAGGTAGTGTTATTTTCAACGACTCTTTGCCACTTTATCGTCAGTTTTTTCATCTCTTAAAAATAATGATATAATTATAAAATGAAAGTTTTAAATGTTGCAAACAAAATTTTTCTCATAGTAACTATCTTACTTTTGACCTATATTACAAATGCCTGTGGTAGTAAGAATTCTAACTATTATAAGGTAACAGAAATTAACGATGGTGATACAGTAACCATAATTAAGGAGTCTTTTTTGGGAATTTTTGTTAAAACTGAGAAAATTCGCCTTATTGGGATTGATGCTCCTGAATTGGCTCAGGAGCCGTGGGGAGTTAGATCAAAAAACTATTTAAGAAAAATTATAAGAGAGAGTGATTGGCAGGTAAAAATTGAACTTGATGTTCAACATAGAGATAAATATGGAAGGATTTTGGCATATCTCTGGGATAAGAATGGAAACATGATTAACTATATGATGATTAGAAATGGATATGCCATGGTTTACACTATTCCTCCTAATGTAAAATATGTAGAGTCATTCTTAGAAGCCCAGAGACTTGCTCGTGATGAGAAAAGAGGCATCTGGGGAAAAGACGGAATAAGACAAAATCCTTCTGATTGGAGGACAGAAAATCGAAGAAACTAAATTAAAAATCTTTTCTTTTTTAAATATTTCTTTACCTCCTCACCTTCGGTTTCAAATCCTCTTTTTCCCATTGCACCGTAGGTAAGTCTTTTGCCAAGTTCTACTCCAGGTTGATTGAAGGGATTAATGTTATAGAGTAGTCCTGCCATAGAAGTAACAACCTGAAGAAATTGAAAAATTTGACCAATATAGTAGCTATTAATTTTAGGGAGCACTATCTTAAGATTTGGTTTTTTGTTTAAATTCAATGCCATTTCTGTCGCAAGCTGTTCAGTATTTATTAACTCTTCAAGCGTATGTCCACCAAGATATTTTAATCCTTCTATGTAGTTAAACTCTTCTGGAATTTCTTCTTGAAATCCATGACTATCAACAGATACAAATAAAATAATTTTATCTTCAGGACCTTCCATCCATAATTGAAGTTGGGAATGCTGATCAGTTGTTCCTAAGGATGGATAGGGTGTCGTCCCTTTTCCTTGTTTTCCAAGACTTTCTCCCCAAAGTTGACAGAACCATTCAGAAAGTGTTTTTAGTCTATCGGAATAAGGAAGAAATACTAAAACTTTTCTTTTTTTCAAAGTGTCCATAAGATAAAGACAGGATGCAAGATAAGCCATAGGATTCTCATTTAAATTTTCTTTAAAAGCTCTCTCTGATATTTCTTTTGCACCTTCAAGTATTTCTTCGCTCTTTAAGCCAATTGCTTCTGCTATAAAGAGTCCAACAGGAGTTAAAACTGAGTATCTTCCTACCACATTTTTGGGAATTTCTAAAGTTGGAATTTCATATTCTTCTGCAATTATTCTTAAATTTCCCTTTTCAGGGTCGGTGGTAAAAATAAAATGTTCTCTTACATCAAGTTTTCTATTTTTAATCATTTTCCAAAAAATCAAAAAAGAAGCCAATGTCTCCGCAGTGCTTCCAGATTTTGAGATAACATTTATAAGGGTGCTCTTTAAATCGATAATTTCTATAACATGTTTTAATGTTGCAGGATCTACATTATCATAGATAAAAACCTTATTTTTATTTATTAGATTGTTAAATGGTTTTAAAGATTCAAGTAAAACTCTTGGACCAAGTGCACTTCCACCAATTCCAAGAATTATTATATACTCATAATCTCTTGCTTTTTTACCATACTCCTTTGTTTTGATTAGATCCTGAAAGGGAAGATTTATAAACTCAAGCTCTTTGTAGGGTTTTTGTGTTAGAAGTGAAATAGCTTTCTTTGCTTCACTCTCTACTTCACTTATTGATAGTCCATTTTGACCTATTTCTTCAGTTAATACATTAGAGATGTCAAGCTTTATCACCTTTACCTCCCTTCTTTGAAAAATAAGCAAAGATAGACACTATGACTACTGATAGTATGACAATCATAGCTAAGACTTTAGTAATCTTGAATGCTATAATAATTAGAAGCACCAGAGCAATGAGAAGATAAAACTGCCATTTCATGATTTTTGCCTCTTGATATACAAGTAAGCTTCTTTTGTAGAAATAATTAGAATAGCTATAAAACCAATCAATAGTCCTTTTATGTTAAAAAAGCCCTTAATTGCAAGAAACCATAGAAATAAAAAAATCGCACCAAGCTTAAGATAACTTAAGCCAATTACTGTTAGCTGAAACATTGGTTTTCCAAAGAATTTTTTTACAGCCCATGCGAGTTCTCTTAGACTGAACCAGCTTATTAGTCCTCCCAGAATTACATTAAGAGCCACTATCTCATTTTTCCAAAGAAGATATGATCCTAAGGCAAGAACTGGCACCAATATTAAACTTTGTTTATTGATTCTCTTTATTACCTCTTTGTCCATCTACTTTGTTCACCTTCCTTATAAATCGGAAAATTTCTTTTACACCGGCAACAAATCCAGCAGATAAAAAAATAAGTGAAAACAACGGAAAAGTATTCCCAAACAGGTATTTATCAGATAAATAGCCTAATACTGCACCAATTATAACGCATAAAACAAAATTAATTCCTAAGGCTGAAGCTTCAAGAATAATTTTAAATATAGATTTTTTTGTTGTCTCTTCACTCACCGAAGTCCTCACATTCTGATAATACAAACTCTTTAAGAGAATATGCAACTTCTTTGTAAAAATCTGTATTTGACTTTTCATATAAAGCATCACAGAAAAGGGGTATCCAATCACAGAGCCTTTTTATAAACTCTATCTGTAACTCAATTAAATTTTGTTCTATTAAATAGCTCATAAAAAGGAGTTCCATTGAAATATGATCTGGTGGAAGATCTATTTCTTCATCTATGGCAACTCCAACTGTCCAATAGAAATGCTGTACATGATCAAGACTGTGGTCTATTGGATTGTCTTTGTAAATTTCTGCCTTGTAATAGGTTTCGTAGTTTGGTAGATTTTCATTTATAAATAAATTTATAAAATCATCGCATATATCTTCATAGGTATCCTTAATTTCAACTTTTGCAAAGACTGCAAATTTTTCTACTTCCTCAATAGAAGGAATATGTATGAAAAGATTGGCAAAAAGCCTGTATGTTTCTACTCTTTCTTCGTCAATGTGGTCTAAAAAATTCATATTGTTTTTAATACTTTATAAGCCCTTTGTATTGTTTTTTCTATATCCTTTTGACTATGTGAAAGACTTATAAATCCAGCCTCAAATTGAGATGGAGCCAGATAAACTCCATTTTTAAGCATTCCATGGAAAAACTTTTTAAATTTCTCCGTATCGGAAGTTTTTGCTGTTTTTGCATCTATAACTTCATTTTCGGTAAAGTAAGTGCAAAACATTGTTCCTGCTCTGTAAAATTTAACCTTTGCTCCTGCTCTTTTTGCTGAGTCCTTAAGTCCCTCTTCAAGATACTGCATTGTTTTTTCAAGGGATTTATAAGTAGAAGTTTTAGAAAGTACTTTAAGAGTTTCAATACCAGCAGTCATTGCAATGGGATTTCCTGATAGTGTTCCTGCTTGATAAACACCTCCCTCTGGTGCAACCATTGACATTATTTCTCTTTTTCCACCATAGGCACCTACTGGTAATCCACCTCCAATAACCTTACCAAGACAGGTTAGGTCTGGTTTAATTCCATAATACTGCTGTGCTCCACCATAGGAGACTCTAAAGCCTGTCATAACTTCATCAAAAATAAGAATAATTCCATACTTTTCTGTCTCTTCTCTTAGGAGTTTTAAAAAGTCATCCTTAGGAAGAATGCATCCCATATTTCCTATGACTGGTTCAACTATTACGCAGGCTATATCCTTCCAGTGCTCTTTTATTGTGTTCTTTAATGCTTCTTTATTATTGAAGGGAAGAACAATTGTCTCTGAAGTGTAAGATTGAGGAACTCCAAGGCTGTCTGGAATACTAAATGTAGCACCTCCTGAACCAGCTGATACTAACAGTCCATCAACATGACCATGGTAGCATCCTTCAAATTTTAACACTTTGTCTCTTTTTGTGAAACCTCTTGCTACTCTTATTGCTGACATTGTTGCTTCAGTCCCTGAACTCACCATACGTATTTTTTCCATGGAAGGAAAGGCTTTTTTTATAAGCTCAGCAAGTTTTATCTCAAGCTCTGTGGGTGCACCATAGCTTGTTCCTCTCTCTATAGCTTTTTTTAATGCCTTAACAACAGATGGATAGGCGTGCCCGAGAATAATTGGTCCCCATGAGAGAACATAGTCAATGAATTCATTGCCGTCCACATCATAGATTTTTGAACCCTTTGCTTTTGCTATAAAAAGTGGGTTACCACCTACAGCTTTAAATGCTCTTACAGGACTGTTAACTCCTCCTGGCATAATTTTTAAGCTTTTTTTATAGAGATTTTCAGATTTTTTTGTCTTCATCTTCACCTCCAAAAAGTTTATTTCAATAAAAATACCAGAAAAAATGACAAAATCGCAATTTTTTGTTATAATTTATTATGACAAAAAAAGCATTAATCATAGATGACAATGAGTTTGTAAGGGATACATTGAAAAATATGCTTGAATTTTTAGGCTTTGAAGTCACCATGGCTGAAGATGGTAAAAGGGGATTAGAAATTTTTACTTCTCACATAATTTCAAAGAATTTTTTTGATGTAGTATTTGTTGATCTAATTATGCCTGGACTTTCTGGTAAAGAGGTGATGGAGGAACTCAGAAAGATTGATCCAAATGTTAATGCTTTAATATCAAGTGGATACTTTAATGATCCTATGATTGCAGAATATGAAAAATTAGGATTTAAAGGAATTCTAAATAAACCTTATACACTTGATGAACTAAAGGAAATTCTTCAAAGACTAAATATCATCTGATGCAGGAATATAAATCCTGAAAGTTTTTTCAACTCCAGTTTTGCTTTCAACATATACTTTTCCTCCTCTTTTTTCTATAATATTTTTCACAACTGTCAGTCCAAGACCTTTTCCTTCCCTTTTTGATGTGAGGAAGGGACCAAAAATCTTATCTAAATACTCAGGAGGAATTCCAGGTCCTGAATCGGTGATTTATAAAAAAACATAGTTTCCTTCAGGTAAATCACTGATTTTGCATGATTGATATAATTTTTAATACTTTTCTGTGATCTTACGCATTATCATTGTAACATCAAGCATTCTATCTATTCTTTCTCTTTTAACAGCTGAACTCTCCATTTCTCTTAAAAGGGATAGATTATCCGTTAATGCCACAGGAATATCTTTTCTTGCTACATGTAGAGTTTGATAGTCAGAGTTATTATTTTTTTAAGTTTTAATAGCTCACTTAGAGATTTATCAATTGATTTTTCTGATAAATGAAGAAGCTTTTTTGCTTCTTAATTAAATTATTTTTCGTAAAATCAGTATAAATAATACCTATATCCAGAGAATCAAAGACTAATTTTTTTCTCTGATTCCTGAGCAAGATTAAGAAATATTTCTCTAAATCTATCAAGATTTCTAACCGCTTTACAGGTATCTCCATTTCATACTGCTTTATTAATTTTCCCCGAGATACTTAAGAAGTGACTTATTGCTTAAGGTTGCATCTGTTATTATTTGTACATTTCCATTTCTAAGTGAAAGTTGTGCAGATTTTCTTAAAAGATAACCAAGAT
>JANXBR010000071.1 GCA_025060625.1 Thermodesulfovibrio sp. | reverse complement strand
ATATACCTTCAGTGAATTGTGATACCTGATTCTTTGAACTCAACTTTTCCATATCCTTGAAACGATTTTTTTAAATCATTATAAACATCTACTTCAAGAAAATTTTTAAATATCTCACTTGCCTTTTTTTGAGGTTCAATATCTTTAAATCTGTCAGGATAAACAACTTTACCTATAAAATAGGCATTTGCAAATAGGATTTCCAGATTTGTTCTATAAAAATTATAAGGGAAAACAGAGTAAACTTTTCCTTCATTTACTGCTTTAAGTTTTTTATAAAACTCTTTATTTTTTAAATAATCATCATTGACTAATCTTATCCCAGCTGTATCAATAAAAAGATATTCAGGATTCCATGCTAAAAGCTTTTCTTTATCAATAAAAACATGTCCTTTTCTTCTTGTTTCATCTACTACATTTTTCACATTAAGCCATTGAAGAGGTGGATAATAGGACTCAGAACTTGTTATTCCATGAGCACCTCTGGCACTTATTGCTCCAATATAAACTGATGGTTTATGAGAGTTTCTTGTTCTTTTTTTAATGTCCTCTATGTATTGTTGAATCAACTTGTTTAACCTTTCTGCTCTTTTTTCCTTATTAAGGATTCTACCAAGAAAAGTTAAAGAAGTTTGAATATCTTCTATTTTAAACCCTTCTGTTCCTGCATATTGAACTACCACAACTGGAATTCCTGTTTTAGCTTGAATCCATTTAGCGTTATCCACTTCAAATGTGATAACCAAATCAGGTTTAACAGAAATAAGTTTCTCAAAATCAGGAAGTTTTCCTGGTCCGCCCTCTCCTATAGAAGGAATATCTTGGATCTTATCTTTTATTGCAAGCCAATATGCTTTACCCATAGCAGGATTACCTTGTATAACCTTCTGTTTCTCAACTCCTTCAATTCCAACCACTTTGTCAAAGGCCTGGAGATAAACAATATAACGAAGAGAACCAGAAAGAGCTACAATTTTTTCAACCTTTTTTGGAATTTTTACTTTTCTCCCAGCCATATCAGTAATTGTAATCATTTCCTGTGCATAGGGTGTTGTAGTAAATGCAAAAATCAAAAGTATTGAAAATAAAACTTTGTTCACTTTATTCTCCAGAGGATTTATATTCAATATAAGGCTTAATATCAAGAACAGGTGTTCCATCATACATATCAAGCCTTTTTACCCTTATAATGTTTTCTCTAATATCAAGTACTTCAAGGACAGAAAGTCCCAATGGATTTGGTCTGTGCGGTGAACAGGTGCTAAAAACCCCTTTTGTTTCATTAAGATGCGGAGGTTTTTGAATAAGTTTTTCTTCACTAAAAGGGGGAGATTTATGAAAAACAAATATTACCACAATTTTATCTCCTACCTTTATGTCCTTAAGTCCGAGTTTATACTTAGGTTCAATCACAATCTCACCTTCAACTTGAGATACTGTCCAGTGTCTGGGAATTTCCGTAGCTTCTGTCTTTATATATCCAATTGGTTTAAATTTAAATTCTTCCATAATTTTATCCAAAAACTCCTCAATCTCTCTAAAAGCCTCTGATTTTTCAGGTATTCCTCCCTCTATTGCTGATACATATATCTCTGGGGAAAAATGAACCCATCCTAATACAGACAATCCCCGCTTTTCAGTTATCTCTCTCATTTTCCCTTCCATTTCTTTACTAATTTTATTCATAATTAGGTATGTATTTTTACCCATTTTTTCAGAAATGGAAATAGCTTTTTCTGCAACTTCAATTGAATCAAGATAGGGCTCAGCCACTGCTATAACAGTATCAATACCCTTTTCAATACCTCTTCCAAAATGTTCAATTCCTGCCTCTGTATCAACTATAATTATTTCATTTTCATTCAATTCAATCTTTTCAAGAAACTCTCTACTTACAACTCCCATTGGACAAGCGCAACCTTCCATTGGTTCTTTAATCTTTCCTATGCTTACAAGACCGATATTTCCATCCTTTTTTATGAATTCATTTGGAATTTCATCAATACTAAAGGTCTCTTTCTCAATTACATTTATCTTTGTCTCTTTGTCTGCTGATTGAAATCTCTTAATAATGCTTTGCTGGACTGATTTCTTTCCTCCTAAAAAATCCATAAAAGCAGAGGGAGGTTCATTGAATCCAAGGAGTCTGTAAAGTGTCTGATTACTCTCATCAGAGTCTACTACAAGAACTTTTTTCCCTCTATTAGCAAAGGCCTTTGCAATACCGTATACAATAAAGCTTTTACCAACTCCCCCTTTGCCGCATACTGCAATCTTTCTCATATAAAACCTCCTAAAAAGCAAATGATATTAAGCCCCTCATTGTAAAAGGTGCCCCTACTCCATAGGTTGTCCCTGAGACAGCGTCATCCATTGCATTAATTAGGGATACATACTTTTTATTGAAGATGTTGTCAAACTCTAAGGAAATCTTAATTCCCTTTAGCATTCCTATTTTTTCTTTAATATAGTTCAATTTTAAATCAAAAACTGCATAAGATGGTATTTCTTCCTTATGTTCACAATCGCCATATCTTTTTCCAAGATAACGCATCTGTGGAATAATCTCAAAATCTTTATATTTAACTATTACTCCTGAAATAATTGTCCATTTAGCAACATCAACAACCTGTTTACCATCTGTTGAAAGAGTTGTACCAGAGTAAGTTATATCTCCATCGTAAGTCAAATGGTTATATGTTGGGTTAAAATATAAAGTAAGCCAATCTGATACAAAAATGTTTGTTCCAAATTCAAAACCATATCCCTTTGCTTTTCCTATGTTTTGCTGATAGTTAACAGGTTTTCCTGTTGAAGTATCAGTAACTCTGGGGTCTGTTATAGTGGTTAAAAGATTTTTATGTTTTGATAGAAAAATTGTTGGATTGATCTCTATAAAATCTTTACGAAATCTTACTCCGATATCAATATTGTCAGATTTTTCAATATTATATCCTTCAAACAAATCATTTAATGTAATACCTTTTGCTTGAAATTGAGATCTTAAACGATTATATAGAGTTACAAGAGGCATGTAAGCATAAGGTCTTATAAAATTTCTTCCATAGCTCAGATATGTTTCTATGTTTTCATTAAATAAATATGAAATTCCAGCAGTAGGTAACCAAATATCGTAAGTTCTTGCTTTTCTATCAAGATCTTTTGCTCTTACAAGAGTTGGAACACCTCCTGGATATTGAGTTACATATCCATCACTTGCTGAATCTTCAAACTTAAAATATTTAATACCTGCTTGCCAGTTAAGTTTATCAAAAGTTCCGGCAAGTTTTAAGTATGGACTGTTAATATAAGTTGTTCCAGTGGTTGCAAATACTCCATACCCTAAATATCTTAAACTTCCATCGTTGTTTATCCAGTAATTTTGAGTATAAATATTCATATCAGAAGATTCATAGTGATATCCTGCTGCAGTTTTTAATGTATTAAAATCAAGATTAAATTCCGCAATAATTCCTTTTCTTTCTATATCTCTTGTTCTCTGTTGTACTCCTGGCTTTGACTGATTAGGACCATCTATTGTTGAAGAAATTTTATCACTACCATCCCATATATTGGCATCTTCTTTTGAGATATAGGGCTTTAAAATAATTTTGATGTTATCTGTAATCTTTGCAATAATTGATGCGAAGAGATCTCTGTTTTTATGATATTCTCTGTTGAATTTATAGTATAAATAATCCTGAGAAGGGCTACCTGTAAGGGTTTCATTAAAATCAAGACGATAGTATGTTCCAAGGTCTTTTGCCTGTGCATAAGTTAAATAACGATACTTATCATGTTTAATTTCATTAAAATTCCCCCATATTTTAATCTCTAAATTTTTTCCAATTGGTTGAACAAATGTCACATTAAAGTTGTTTCGTGGACCTATTTCTCCAGGTCCTTTCCATTTATCCTGTCCTGTAAATGAATATGATAGAGACAGTTTTGTATTAGTAGGTTCAATTTTGCCCGAATCAAGTCTGAAAAATGTTCTTTTATATTCAAAAGAGCCTACAGCCTGAGAAACTCTAAAACCAAATTTTTCCTCTGCCCATAGAGGTCTCAACTCTATAGCACCTGCGCGATTACCAACGCCAGAACCTAAATCAGCAGGAATAGCACCTTTGTAAACAGCTATACTTTCAAAATTTTCAATGTCATAAATATATGCTCTTGGACCCATTGGGTTTCCACCATAATTTGGAATTCCTTCAACAGTCATTGCACCAAGATAACCTCTCACACCTCTTATTCTGATATTGCTTTGCTCTGTAGTCAGATTATTTGCATCTACACTTTCAAAAACAATACCTGGTAGTAATGAAATAGATTCATAGATATTGGTTTTGCCTCTCTCTCCTGCAAGCTCTATTCCCTTTGTTGTTATTTCTGTTCCAGTGTAGACAGTTTCATTTGTTTGTTTTGTAGGAGTTATTATTCTTTCTCCCGTCACAATAACCTCAGGTAATTTCGCATCCTTCTCTTCTGCCATAACAAAATTAAAACAAAATAAAATAAAACCAAACATAAAAGCTAAAATCCAAACCATCTCAACCCCCCCCTTGAACATATTATTCTCACTCCCTTCAGGAAGGTTTGAGACTCTTCATGAGTCAGATTCATAAAAAAAGCCGTGGCTGGGATACTTCCCTTCCACGGCCTTCATGACCTAAGTTGCCCTTCTTGGGTTTTAAAATTAAAACATAAAAGACAAATTTGCGTCAAGAAATATAAAATAAATATCATGATATTTGTTTAAGAATCTGCAATGATAAACTTTCTTCCATTTAAATCTATTATCTTTACATCAATATCATATATTCTTTTTATAAGTAGAGGTTCAATTATTTCAGATGGACCAGTAGAGTGAATCTCTCCACTTTTCATAAAGATAAAATAGTCGGCAAACTGTATGGCAAGATTAAGATCATGAAGAACAATTAGTGTAATAAGATTTAAATTTTTTGTCAGTCTTCTTAAAATATTTAAAATTTCAATCTGATTTTTAGGATCAAGATGGTTAACAGGTTCATCAAGTAAAAGCACTTGAGGTTCCTGCGCCAGCGCCCTTGCAATAAAGACTTTTTGTGCCTCACCCCCGCTAAGTTCATTAATTTTTCTAAAGGCAAATGGATAAAGTCCAAACTCATTTATGATTTTTTCAACAATTTCTAAATCTTTCTCTGTCGGCTCAAAGGAAATATAAGGCTTTCTTCCTAACAATATGGAATCAAATACTGTGCTATAAGGCGTTGAATTTGATTGTTGAGGCAGATAAGCAAACTTTTTTGCAATTTCTCTTTGAGAAAATTTTTTTATATCTTCACCACTTATGTATACTACTCCACCTTTGGGTTTTAATATTCTATCAATTGTTCTTAAAAGAGTTGATTTTCCCGAACCATTTGGACCTAAAATAGCATTAACAAAACCACTAATAAACTGAATATTTAAATTCTTCAAAACATCCTTATCTCCGTATCCAGCATAAAGATTTTCAAGTTTTAGCATCTAAAACCTTCTTTTCTTTATTAGTAAATAAAAAAACATAGGTGCACCAGCAAACGAAGTTATTATTCCCACAGGCAAAACAGTTGGTGAGATAACTGTTCTTGCAATTAAGTCTGAAACTAAAAGAAGTAAGGCGCCAAAAAGTGCTGAATAGGGTATTAAAAATCTATGGTCGTTGCCAACAATAAGCCTTACTATATGAGGTGATATTAATCCAACAAAACCAATTATTCCTAGAAAGGCTGTGCATACCGAGACAACAAAGGCGCTCAGAAACATTCCTGTGACTCTTAAAATTTAATGTTTACTCCAAGGCTTTTTGCAACTTCATCTCCCCAAAGCATTGCATTAAAATTCCAACGATTGAGGAAAAAATAGATAAAACTAAGAATAAAGGCTAAAAACATAAGCCTATTTTCTATCCATCCTGCCTTTCCTATGTCACCAAAGGTCCAAAAAACTGTGGCTGCAACTTGAAAATCGCTGGCAAAATATTGTAAAAACATTGTTGCTGAGCTAAAAAGACTACTCAATGCAACTCCTGCAAGGATTATTGCTTCAGGTTTGATATTTTTAAGAAAGGATAGAAAAAGAATCAGGACAACTGTAAGCAATGCACCTATGAAGGCTGAAATAACAACAGTATAACTTTTGAAAATTGTAACTGCTTCTATACCAAATGTGTGTGTTTGTCCAGCGCCAAAGACAATTATTGCAAATGCTGCTCCAAAAGCTGCACCATGTGATACTCCCAGAGTAAACGGTGAAGCTAAAGGATTTTTAAGTACATTCTGCATTACTGCTCCTGCAACACCTAATGACGCACCGGCAAGAATTGCTCCTATGGTTCTTGTAATTCTAATATCCCAAACAATATATGAATGTTCTGTATTATTTAAAATAGCCTTTATTACATCATAAAGTGATAGGCTCATTGAGCCAGTTGAAATTGAAATAAGAGCAACGGTAAAAATTAAAACAAACAGAAAAAATCCGAA
>JANXBR010000070.1 GCA_025060625.1 Thermodesulfovibrio sp. | reverse complement strand
TTAAAGCTTTAGACATAGGAAAAGGTGATGAAGTAATAACAACTCCTTTTACCTTTTTTGCTACTGTTGAGGCTATACTCTATGTAGGAGCAAAACCAGTATTTGTTGATATTGAAAAGGATACTTACAATATTGATCCAGAAAAAATTGAAGAAAAGATAACACCACGCACAAAGGCTATTATACCAGTTCATATATTTGGTGCTCCAGCAGATATGTTAAAAATAAGTGAAATTGCTAAAAAATACAGTTTAAAGGTGATTGAAGATGCTGCACAGGCATTTGGTGCAGCTATTAGTAATAAAAAAGTTGGAAGTTTTGGTGATATTGGTTGCTTTAGCTTTTATCCAAGCAAAAACCTTGGATGTTTTGGTGATGGAGGAATGGTTGTAACAGATAATTTGGAAATCTCAGAAAAAATAAGAATACTCAGAAATCATGGCTCGCCGGGTAGATACATTCATGAAACAGTAGGTTTAAATTCAAGGCTTGATGAGATTCAGGCTGGAATTTTAAGAATTAAACTCAGATACATAGATAAATATAATGAACATAGGCGAAAAAAAGCTTCTCTTTATACAAAATTTTTAAGTAATGCAGTAATCACTCCCAGAGAAAAGGACAATAATTACCATGTATATCATCTTTATAGTATATGTTCACCCTATAGAGATAAAATAAAAGAAACTTTAGCAAAATACAATATTCCTTCAGTTGTCTACTATCCTGTGCCACTACATATTCAGAAAGCTTTAAGTTTCCTGGGATATAAGGATGGAGACTTTCCTGTTTCAGAATCTGTTTCAAAGGAGATTCTCTCTCTGCCGATATATCCTGAACTTCCTGATGAGGAAGTTTACGAAATATCACAAATTATAACAAAATGCCTCCAAAACTCTTGATAGTAGCAGGGGAATCATCAGGAGAACTATACGGTTCTTTGCTTGCTCCATATTTGAGAAACAATTTTGAACTTATTGGCATAGGTGGAAAACATATGACCCAGGCTGGAATTAGTCTTATAGGAGAGATTACCCATTCTTTCGGAACTCTTGAGGTATTGGGTCATCTAAAAAAATTAAGAAAAAATATGACTATTGCAACAAAAACTTTGAGAGATGTTAGTGGAGTTATACTAATTGACTTTCCAGATTTTAATCTTAGGCTTGCAAAGAAGGCAAAAGAATATGGGAAAAAGGTTCTCTACTATGTAAGTCCCCAAATATGGGCATGGCGAAAAAAAAGAATAGAGATTATTAAAAAAGTTGTGGATTGTATGGCTGTTGTTTTACCCTTTGAAGAGGAGATATACAAAAAAAATTCTATTCCTGTACAATTTGTTGGTCATCCTATGCTTGAAGTAATGAAACAAGAACTTAAAACTAATACTGAAGACTTCACCATTCAGAATAAAAAATTTCTGAGAGAAAGCTTTAAAATAAAACAGGAAAATGTAATTACACTAATGCCAGGAAGTAGACCCTCGGAGATAAATTCAACAATGCCTCTAATGTTGCAGTTAATAGACTACTTTGATAGTAAAAAAACTCATTTTATAATACCAAAAGCTCCTAACATTAAATTTAACGAAGAAACTCTAAGAAAACTTACATCCTTTGGAAATGTTACTATCTTCAATGAAAAATCATTTACATCTCTTGCAATGAGCGATGCTGCGGTAATTACCTCGGGTACAGCTACCCTTCAGGCAACTTTACTCAAGGTTCCGATGGTAGTTATCTATAAAGTAAATCCTTTATCCTACATAATTGGAAAAATGCTAATCAGGGGTGTAAAACATATAGCTCTGCCAAATGTAATAGCTGATTTTATGAATGAAGGCGACATAAGAGTAACAGAGTTTATTCAAAAACTTAATGCAGAAAAAATTGCAGAAAAGATAAATCTTTTACTCTACAACATCGACTATAGAATGAGCATTATTAATTTTCTTGATAATGTTAGAAAATATTTTATAAATAAAACTGCATCAGATAAGGTGGCAGAAATATGCAAAAGACTCTTCTGATATATAATTTTTTATATTTAGTTGCCTTAATATTTATTCTACCGCTTGAATATTTTAAGAGACCAACTTTTTTAAGAAAGAGATGGATAAGGGAAAAATTCGGCTTTTTTGAGGAAACTGAATCAAATTTACCCACAATATGGGTGCATGCAGTTTCAGTTGGCGAGGTATCTGCGGTATCAAAAATGATTATGGAACTATCAAACAAATATAGAATCGTTCTTAGCACAATAACTGACACTGGACAAAGGATAGCACAGGAGAGATTTAAAAACTACAATGTAAAAGTAGTATATATGCCCTTTGATATTTCATGGGCTATTAAGAGATTTTTAAAATCCTTTAATCCGATTGCTATTATTATTACTGAAACAGAACTTTGGCCCAATTTAATAAGTATTGGCTCTAAAAATAAGCCTGTAATAGTTGTAAATGGCAGAATTAGTGAGAAATCCTTTAGGGGGTATAGTAAAATTAAATTTTTCATCAAGCCTTTAATTAAGAAACTAAGCCTTATTTGTGTTCAAGAACAGAATTATAAAGAGAGATTTATTGCTATAGGTGCCGATAAAAAAAAAATTCATGTTACAGGAAATATGAAATTTGATATTGAGTTAAAAGATATTAAATTTATATGGGAAGATTATATACCATCTCCTGTTATTATCGCAGGTAGTACCCATGAACCAGAGGAAGATATTATTTTGGATGCTTTCCTGAAGATGAATATCAAGGCAACCCTTGTTATTGCACCAAGACATCCAGAGAGATTCAGTGAAGTTGAAACTCTGATAAGAGAAAAAATTGCAAACATAAATGAAGAAGTTTTTTTCTCAAAATTAACCGATTTTTTTTCAAAACTTACTCATCAAAATAGGAAATTCATTTTACTGATTGACCAGATGGGTATACTTGGTTCGCTTTACAGATTGTGTGATTTTGCCATTATAGGTGGTAGCTTTATTCCTCATGGTGGTCAAAATCCCTTAGAGCCATCATTCTGGAAAAAACCATTCGTATGCGGTCCCTATATGCATAATTTTCCATTCACTGAAGAATTTATAAGGGAGAAAGCCTGCTTATCTGTTGATAGAAAATCTTTACTTGAAGCAATGAGAAAATTGGCTGAAAATCACGAATTAAGAAAGTCAATGGGTGAAAGAGCATACCAAATTTTTTTAAAAAACTCAGGTGCTACCAAAAAAACTCTCAATTTACTTGAAAAATTTATCCTTTAGCAAGATTTTCAAGAATAATTAATTTATCTGTCTGCCCTATTACAATCAAAGTATCTCCCTCTTTAATTAAAGTCTGAGAATTGGGATTGAACTTCATTCTACCATCTGATCTTTTTATACCCAATATAATTACTCCAATATCCCTTCCTATACCACTCTGAGCAATGCTTTTACCTATGAGAGTAGATTTGGGAGAGACTTCTATCTCCTCTATCTGAATCTCAATATGTTCAGAACGAGTTGCAAACTCAAGAAAATCAACAACCGTGGGTCTTAAAACCGTATGGGCAATTCTTAATCCGCCAATAAGATAAGGTGATACTACCTTATTTGCTCCTGCTCTCTTAAGCTTAGGTTCTGCCTCCTTATCAACTGCTCTTGCTACTATGAATAAATTGGGATTAAGTTCTCTGGCACTCAGGACAACATATAGATTCTCTGCATCCGATGGCAGAACAGTAATAAGTCCAGCAGCTCTCTCAATTCCTGCCATTTTCAATACATCATCGTGGGTGGCATCTCCTTCAACATAGATAAAATCTTCTTCCTCTGGAAGAATAAATCTGTTTTTCTCAATAATTACAATAGGAATTTTATTTGCTTTTAGCTCCTTCACTATAATACTTCCCATTCTTCCATATCCGCAAATTACATAGTGTCCTGATAGACCTTGTACTTTCTTTTTCATTGTTCTTTGTTTAAATACCTCCTTTATTTCACCCTCTATTAAAATTTTAGCACCTACTGTTAAAGCATATGTAAAAACACCAAAGCCCGTTAAAATTAGAATAATCGTAAATATTTTTCCATTATCATTAAGCTCTTTAACTTCTCTATATCCTACCGTTGCTAATGTTATTACGGTCATATAGAGAGAATCAAGAAAGTTCATGTCTTCAATAATCATATATCCTATTGTACCAAACAGAAGAATACCAAAAAGAAGAAGACTAACAAAAACAAATTTTTTATGAATAAGAGTTACTATGGCAACATATATGGATGGTAACATTTTATGAATAAATTATAGCATAACAGAAGATTAAGTTATACTATTTAAAATGTCCATTAAGGAACTAATTAGATCGTACTTTAAAAACTATTCTTCTATAAGAAAAATTGCTGAAAAATGTCTCAATACTGAAAGGTGGAATGGAAATGTCTCTCTGATGGTGCTTGATGCAGCATTTACCTCTGTAGGAGTAAATTATTTTCAAGTGGTGGTTCCAAAGATAAAAAGAATTGAAAGAGAATTTATTATGACTGGAAAAATAGGCTGTCTTAAGGATCTCTTTCATTTTAATTTCTTTGATGCTTTTCATATCTGGAAAAACAAAAGGTCATGGTTAGTTGCAAAAGAAATTGCCCAATATTTATCAACTCTCTCAGAAAATGATAGAGAAGCCCTGAAAAAATGGGCAAAAAACTCATCACTCTTAAACTGGAGAGAGGATCCCTTAGGCAGAATAAAAGGTGTCGGACTTATAACCTATCAGTATTTAAGAATGATGGGGGGAGTTGATACAGTTATTCCTGATAGAATAGTAAAAAACACTATAAATGAGATTCTTATAAAGGCTGGTAAAAAGCCTATTGATGACAATATGGAATTTATCAGGCTTTTAGAGAAAATTTCTGAGGAAACTGGTTACATGCAGACGGAACTCTGCTTTATGACATGGCTTGAAAGTGTTCCCGAAAGAATTAAAAATATGCCATAGATATAATCGTAAATCCTTAATTAAAATTCTGGTTTATCCTCTCTACCAAATAGATGTTTTTTTCAAAACCCTGCTAAAAATCCATAAATATGAATAATAGTTTTTTAACTTCGCTTTATAAGGTTTCAAAAATGGATATAAAAAATAAAAACTGTTTCATATTTTATCAATCTTACCTATGAAGATAATGAAACTTTCTTATAAGAAATCAAAGTTTTTGATTTTGTAATATTAATTTGACTGATCCTCAATTTTTGCCAATAATTCTTCCAAATGACTTATAAAACCATGCAGCATTTTGAGTTCCCAGAAGGTTAGCCCTGTTCTTCCAAAAAAATGTCTGAAATTATTTATTATCCTCTTTTCAATATCAGGATTTTCAGGTATATAACCGATTTTTTTAAGTAAAATAAAGAGTCTGTCATAAAGTTTGTTAAGTTCTGTCTGATTTACATAAAACTGTCTGCTCATATGAAAATCTTCAAGCTCTTCGCATCTCATAAGTTCATAGGCAACAATAAGAACTGCTTGAGCAAGATTCAAAGAAGGCTGAAGCTGAGAAGTGGGAATCGTTATTAGATACCCGCATTTTTCAACTTCTTCATTAAAAAGTCCTTTGTCCTCTCTACCAAAAAGAATAGCAACTTTATTTTTCTGCGCTACTTCATATATTCTTTTTACTCCATCCTTGACATCAATAATTGCTCCTCTTTTTGATCCTCTTCTACGTGTTGTTCCAACAACCAATGCTTTGTCCTTAATTGAGTCATCAAGTTTTTCAAAAAATTCT
Organism: Thermodesulfovibrio sp.; assembly: GCA_025060625.1. GTDB lineage: Bacteria > Nitrospirota > Thermodesulfovibrionia > Thermodesulfovibrionales > Thermodesulfovibrionaceae > Thermodesulfovibrio. Next base: position 748 of record JANXBR010000070.1, on the reverse strand, counting down.
GCATTTTCAATTATATCTTTACTTGCCCATGCCATCCAGTATGCTTCATCTGTGAGAGGTACAGGATTAACAAGTATAAGATTGGTGAATCCCATATTTTTTATTGCTCTTGCAGAAGCACCAATATTTCCTGATTCTTTTGGCTCAACTAAAACAAAATGAACATTATTTTTCCATGAAGGATTAAGAGATTGCATTTAAAAGGGGTCTTCTTCTGTCATATTTGGTTCTTCAAGTTCAATAAGAGTTTTATGAAGTTCCTCCTCAGCAGTTTTAAGTTTGTTTTTACAGAAACGAATAAGTTCGGTTGCTCTTTTTACTTTCTCAACAAGAACATCTACATCTACTTCCTGAGACTCTATATATTTTAAGATTTCTTCAATTTCTTTAATTGCCTTAGAATAACTTAGATTCTCCATACTCTTCCTCCATGTTTATTACTTGTCCATATATTTTTCCTTTATAAAGTTGAATTTGCACCTTTGAACCAATGGAAACTTCTTTAGAGTTCCTTAAAACCTTACCATTTAGATAAGTTATGCTATAGCCTCTTTTTAGTATATTTTCTGGGCTTAAAAGATGAAGCTTCTCAAGAAGCCTTTCTATTTGAATGTTCTTTAGTTTATAGATATTCCTTAGCCCTGTAAAAATTCTTTCTCTAAAGGACTTTATCATAAAGCTTTCTTTTGTAATATTCTCCCTAACCTTAATCTTTATTCTGTTATTGAAATTTGCTATCTTGACCTCA
>JANXBR010000006.1:38040-38832 GCA_025060625.1 Thermodesulfovibrio sp. | reverse complement strand
AAACCAGTTATATCTTTTTCTATCCATATCTTCATTTTCATTTTTTGAGTTCATTCCTACTAATCTTAAATGAAACTTATTCCACTCAAACTCTACTGCAACTCCTCCATCATAGCTTGGTAAATTTGCTAAAGGATTATGAACCAATGCCTCATTCATAAATTGACTAAGTTCATCTCCTGCATAGTTGTTGTCATCAATAAAGGCTGTAGAGTCAATCAATCCTGTTGTAATTTTAATTGACATATCTTTCTTTAGTTCAAATTTGTGTGCATACCATAGTTCAAGGAGATGATCCCGGCTATGTCCATTTATGTTTTTTAGGTCACTGAATAAGTCATCAGCATTTGGAGAAAGTGTAAAAGGAGAGACAGCTTTAAGTCCATCTCTTTTTGCAAAGCTTGCTCTAAGGAAAAGTTCACCATTTTCAATGGGACGAAAGGATATATTAAAGTCCAATGCAGCAGAGCCTCTGTTTTTTTTCTTTGACTCTGTCAGATTATCAGCATATCCCTTTGTCATCTTAAGCCATTGATATACTGTTGTTGCTGTCCCCGAGATTGATAAATTTTCAGTTATATCTACTGCGTAAGCTGATAAGGGAAAAATTAAGAAAAATAAAAGAAATAAAGATTTTTTCATATTTTCTCCTCCTTTTTATGAAATAAAAAAACCACGAAAGCAATTTAGCTCTTCTGAGCTTTTCATTGCCTTCGTGGCGTAAAGAATTATATCAAAATGAGAATTAAGTAGTCAAATAATCCAAGAATTAATTTATTTGACAACAGAAGA
>JANXBR010000006.1:29681-38030 GCA_025060625.1 Thermodesulfovibrio sp. | reverse complement strand
GTTTATGTTCAATTAATTAATTATGCTTATTCAGAAAGATTGTCATAGATTTTTTAAAGGTGCAACACTATAAAAAGGTGTATTTATCTATGGAAAGGATAAATGAATTAAGAAATAATCCAATCTATTGTGATAAATATATTATCCATGATTTAAATAAAAATCCATATCTTCCATTTGATGATAATTATTTCGGTTATATCCTTTCCTATATATGTGGTCTATGCGGGGAAATCTTTGATATTTTTTTCTTAATCTTCTATTCAGCATCTATTTTTGATGCTATAAATTAATCTGGTTATGTCTCCAAATCATGCTTCTAAGCCTATTTATAGCCTTCTCTTTTTGTTTTGCTTCAAGCATAATATGAACTTTTTTCAATCCTGCAACTTCTATAAGCTCCATGAGTGCATAAAAATCATCTAATTTTACATACTCACCATGTAGTCCATATTTTCCATCTCCTTGAGAGGAAAGATGAAACTTAGGAGTACCTTTTCCTCTCCATGTTTCATAGATATCATTAAAATCAAAAATTGAAGGATTTAAAACATGATGAAAGTAGTCAAATACAAATGGTATTTTTAAATTTTTTGCCACATATAAAGTATCCTTAGCTGTGAATAGCCTCTCATCATTTTCTACTGCAAGTCTTTTTTTAAGCCAGCTATTTTTCTCTACTGTATTTACAAATCTCTCAATAGCCCTTTCTTTTTCAGAATAAATACCACCCATATGAATAATGACTATTCCATCATCTCCTATTCCCAACTTGTCAAGCACCCAGAAGTGATATCTGAGTTCTCTCAATGAATTATCAATCACCTCTAACTTTGGAGAGTTTAATATCACAAACTGTCCTGGATGCATTGTAATTCTTATATTGAAGTTTTCTCTAATTGTCTTGCCAGTTTCTATTAAAAAAGGCTCAATTTTTAAAAACCATTCCTCTTTAAAATCCTTATGAGAAGCATAGGGGATAAAATTAGAACCAAGCCTAAATACCTCTATTTTCTCTCTTCTGCAAAGTTCAAGAAGTTCAAATAAATCTCTTAAATTGGCACTTAAACTCTCAAATACTCTATCAAAGCTTAAACTCTTAAGCCTGAAGGTGTGATTAGTTGAGAGAGTTCTTTCTGCATTTGTACAAAATATTCCAAATCCAATCTCTGTCAAGGATTACTCAATTCTTAATATGAAACTGTCAACCTTTGTCTCTGCAGTTCCTAATCCACCAACATAGTTTGCATAGACACCAACAAAGCCTTTACCAACCCTTGATACATCAACTACACCGCTTAATGCCTTTTCATTCCAATAAAAAGTTGCCTTACCACTTTTGACTTTAACTGCCATCTTGTTCCAGCTTGGCTTTTTAGGAATTCCTCCAGGAACTTCCTTATCATTCCAGAATTTTAGATAAACTGGAAAATGACTTGTATCTTTTCCAACATAGGCAACATTCAATGAAGGCTCTTTTCCGTTAAAGTCACATATGAAGCGATAAAATCTTGAATTTATCGGATCAATAAGAAAGGCAACTCCGTTAAGTTGCCCCTTTTCTTTATCAGTCGTGTGGCAGTAAACAAATGCTTCAAGATAAAAATCAGATACCTCCTCAGTGATAGCATAACTTAAGGCAGCAAAGCCACCTCTGTTTGAGTTGGTTAGAACCCCTATTCCGCCATCTCCGTCTGGTGCATTTTGATCTTTTATTGCTTTGAGATTATCAAGAAAAAAATGGGGGAAGAAATTCCATCTAAGCTGAGCTTTACCGCCTGAAAAACTGTCTTTGTAAGTTTCTGCCATTGCAATTGAAGAAAATAGAGCTAAAAGAAAAAAGATTGAAAAAGCTATTTTAAAAATCCCATATTTTACTGAGATCAACATGACAGTATCCTCCCGGATTTTTATCTAAGTAGTCTTGATGATACTCTTCAGCCTTATAAAAGTTTTTTGCCTTCTTAACCTCTGTCCTTACATTTATGCCTTTATTCTTTATTTCTTCAATTATTTTGTCTATTGTCTCTTTCTGTTTATCATCAAAATAATATATTACAGAACGATATTGAGGTCCTATGTCATTTCCCTGTCTGTTCTTGGTGCTTGGGTCATGAATCTTGAAAAAATGCCTTAATATTTTCTCTAAACTAACTATATTCGGATCAAAAGTTACCAAGACTACCTCTGCATGTCCTGTCCTTCCAGTGCACACCTCTTCATAACTAGGATTTTTTGTCTCACCTCCTGAGTATCCAACTACAGTGTGTTTTACTCCCTTTACTCTCTTAAAATAAGCCTGCACTCCCCAGAAACATCCACCACCCAGAATTATCTGTTCAAAATCTTTATGAATATCTTTAAACATAGGCAGATAATCTATATAACCCTCCTCTACCAGTTTATCAAGAGGAACAAATCTCAGAGAAGCAGAGTTTATACAGTATCTAAGTCCAGTAGGAGGTGGTCCGTCATCAAAAACATGTCCTAAATGTCCATCGGTATTCTTTGTTCTAACCTCGGTTCTAATCATACCATGTGATTTATCAATTCTCTTTACTATTAATTCTTCATGAACGGGCTTTGTAAAACTGGGCCAACCAGTACCAGAGTCAAATTTATCAATGGATGAAAAAAGAACATCTCCATTTACTATATCCACATATAAACCCGGTTTTTTATTATCCCAGTAGGCATTCTGGAAGGGTTTTTCTGTCCCACCCAATCTAAAAACTCTATATTGTTCTGGTGTAAGTTTTTGATTTACCATTTATGCCTCCAGTTTCTCAATTTTATAGTATTAGTTTTTCAGTTATTAAATCAAATTCTCGTTAATAATAACCTTATTGGTGTTATTTCTAATGTCAAGGTGAAATTACTCTTTTCATTATCTCTAATCTTTTTAACTCCTCTTCCGTAAAAAATATTTTTTCCTTATTAAGATACCTCCCATTAGAGCTAAACTTTAAAAGAGGTTAACATACATGTGACATTTATATTTTTTAATATAGTAACCACACAAAATTAGGAAATGTATTGAATTGGTAATAAAACTATGATAAAATTGACATAGAATGAAAACATTAGATTTAATACCCTACTCTGAACCAATTCCCGCATCTGCTGAACTATTCATTTTTCTTGAGCAACTATTCTTTCTTATACATATTCTTATTATCAATTCAATTCTCGGATTAAGCCTGATAATCTTCTATCAGTGGAATAGAAGGAGAGATTTTTTTGAGATAAATAAGCCTTTTGTTAAGAAAATACCAATACTTTTTGCTTTTGGAATAAATATGGCTATTCCAGCTCTTCTATTTCTCCAGGTAATATTTGGAAACTTTTTCTATACAAGCTCAATTCTTATGGGAACCTACTGGATTTTTATAATTCCCTTTCTTATAATTGCCTATTATAGTTCCTATTTTCAATACAAAAGATTCGGCATATCAAACTCTTCAAAGCTTGCTTTGATAGTTATGATTTCTATGATTTTTTATATTTCCTTCATGTTTGTAAATAATCTATCAATGATGGAGATGCCTGAAAGTTGGACATCTTATTTTTCAAAAAGAGAGGGGACTATTATTCTTTGGAATATACCAACTATATATCCAAGATTTCTTCACTTCCTCATAGCTTCAGTAGCAGTAGGTGGGATTGTTTATAGCTTTTATTTTAGAAAAATCTCAGAGGATCAACTAAAGGAGGGCTTAAAAATATTTGCATACGCCACAATTATCCAGATTGCTGTCGGTTTCTGGTTTCTACTTAGTCTCCCTCAGAGTATAATGATTAAATACATGGGTAGAGACTTAGTTGCAACAGTCATATTTTTAGCGGGAGTAATTACCGCCTTTATTATGGTATTCACTGCTTTTAAAGGAAGTTTAAAGGGCAGTATTGTTTTTCTTCTCTTGACGATGGTCTTCATGATAATTAATAGATATCATCTTAGAATCTTTCACTTAGGTGAAAACTTTAATCTATCCCATTTAAAGCTTTTACCTCAGTGGGATCTGTTTGTCATATTTACTATCATTTTCCTTTTAGGAGTTACCATTATTTTATACATGCTCAAGATTGGTTTTTTTCCCCAAAAAGGAGACATTAAAGAATGAACTATCCTGTATGGGAACTCTATTATCTTAACTCTGGAACTTTGGTTGCCATAATCGCAGTGATTCATGTTTTTATCTCTCACATTGCCGTAGGTGGAGGATTATTTCTATGGCTTACTGATCTAAAAAGTGTTAGAGAGAGTAACACCGCACTGAGGCAGTATGTCCGTAAACATATTTGGTTTTTTCTTCTCCTTACAATGGTTTTTGGTGGAGTCTCTGGTGTTGGAATATGGTTTGCGATTGCACTTTCAAGTCCTTGGGCTACATCTATACTCATTCATACCTTTGTATTTGCCTGGGCAATTGAGTGGGTTTTTTTCTTTGTAGAGATAGTCTCACTGCTTATATATCACTATAAATTTGAGGTTCTTTCAGATAAAGACAGGCTAAAGATTTCATTTATCTACGCCTTATCTGCATGGCTAAGCCTTTTTGTTATTAATGGAATAATAACCTTCATGCTTACTCCTGGAGATTGGTTGAAAACAGGCAATTTCTGGGATGGCTTTTTTAATCCCACAAGTATTCCGGGATTATTTTTTAGAACCTCTATATGTATAATGTTTGCAGGCCTTTTTGGTTTTGTAACTGCAATATTTGAAAAGGACGAAAAAATCAGACAGGAACTTCTAAGATATTGTGCAAAATGGCTTTATATTCCTCTTCCATTCCTTATTGTTTCAGGAGCTTGGTACTTTTTATCCATTCCAGAAAATGCAAGAATTACGAATTTTATACTTAATAAACAGACAGCCAATGCTGTTAATATATTTATAATTGCAACGGTTTTGCTTTATTTTTTAGCAATATTTTTGGTATTCAAGACATCCCCTAAAATTCAGAAAGTTGCAGTTTTTACACTTATTTTAATTGGACTCTCATGGATTGGAAGTTTTGAATACCTTAGGGAATATGCAAGAAAGCCCTATATAATATATGGATATATGTATTCATCCTCTGTTTTAGTAAATGATGAAGAAAGGCTAAATAGAGAGGGATTACTGAAAAATTCAAAGTGGACTTCTATCAAGGATATAACAGAAGAAAACAAACTAATTGCAGGGAGAGAAATCTTTAATCTCCAATGCTTAAGCTGTCATACCATAAAAGGAGTTAAAAATGATATAGTTGAAAAAACTGAAGGATTGACACGTCTTGGTATTATTTCACAGCTTTATGGATTAGGAAAAGTTCGCGACTATATGCCAAAATTTATTGGAAATGAGAGAGAGAGGGAGGTTTTAGCAGATTTCATTACGAGTCTTCATGCTAAAAAAGAGGAGAAAATAGCCGAATTTTATCCAAAGGAAGAGAAAATTGAGATACCCCCATTTAATTCCAAGACTGATCAGTATATTCTTCTTGCATGGAGTACACTTGGAGAGAAATGCATAACCGATTCAGATAGATGGTTTTCCTTCTTATACCCAGGTAGCACATTTCAGGCTATTGTGATTAAAAGAGGGAAAAAACCTGAGATTTTGTCAGAAGGAATAGAGATTCAATATGAAGTTCAGAAGGGATATGAAAACCCATCAAAACACTCAGATTTCTGGAAGTATGCAGAAGCCCTTCAAGGTAAAAAGATAGCTGAAAACTTAGGACTAACAGGAAAAGGGCTTAAAGGAGTCTTTGATTATGACAAAGGAAAAAATATATTCCAAGCTGAAGGAGTACCTGTTTTGCCCTACAGAGATGACGGAGTATTTAATCCATATCCTATCTTTGAGGTTAAGGCAGTTGAAAAAGCAACTGGTAAGGTTTTACAGACTACAAAATTAGTTGCACCAGTTTCAACTGAATTAAGATGTTTTGAGTGTCATGGAGGAAAACCAAAATGGAATGGTATTTCAGGAATTTCGGACCAGACGGCAATAAATATACTTAAACTGCATGACAGAAACAACGGCACAAGACTCCTTGAGAGCGCACTTAAAGGTAAGCCCCAGATGTGTCAGAAGTGTCATGAAGACTTTATTGTAAAATCTGAAGGAATAAAGGGTCATAATAGTTTCTCAGCATCTATGCATGGCTGGCATGCTAACTACATACCATGGAAAGATGAAAGAGCCTGTAACTTCTGCCATCCAAATGATGCAAAGGGAAATACAAGATGTAATAGAGACATTCATGCAAAATTAGGTATAGGTTGCACTCAATGTCATGGAAGGCTTGATGAACATGCCTCTTCGATTTTGCTTTCTCAACAAGGAACGAGAAAGGCTAAACTATTACTTCGTAATCTAAAACCAGAAACACCATTGAATGAAATAAATGCACGAAAACCATGGATTCAGCAACCAGACTGTCTAAACTGTCATTCCGGATTTAATAGACCCATTAAAAATGCAAAAGCCTTTAATAAATGGACCACTGATGTGGCAGATTTATACAGAAATAGAAAAGACAGTACAGGAAAAATTCCATGCACAGCTTGCCATAGTTCCCCCCACGCAACTTATCCATCCTTTAATGATTATGGTAAAAATAGAGACAATATCCAGCCATTACAGTATCAAGGAATACCTCTTCCAATTTCATCAAATATGAAATGTGATGTATGTCATTTAGTGAAAATGCAAGGTAATTATCATCATGCCAATATGTTTAGAAATTTCCGTAATAAAAAGTATTTACTACAATAAATAATTTTTTGTTAAAATTATAATAATTCTAATATGGAGGATAATTATGCTTGGAGTAAACAAAGATGTTGATATTGTAAGAGGTGATACTCTCTATGATGATGGAACGCACAAATTCATATGGCTTGGCTGGGAGGAAAATGAAGAAGAAGGACTTGTTCAAGTAAATCAGTACTTAATAGAAAACAGGGGAGTCGGTGTAATTCTTGATCCAGGAGGTGTTCATGTCTTTCCCAGAGTTGTGGCAAATGTATCAAGATATGTAGACCTTGAAAGAATAGAACATCTTTTTTTCTCCCATCAAGACCCTGATGTATCCTCAGGTGTTGCTCTATGGCTCAGTGTAACTAATGCAAAAGTTTATATATCCAAATGGTGGGTTAGATTTTTACCCCACTATGGAATATTTGATATGAGTAAGATTGTTCCAGTAGACGAGAATGGAGGAAAAATTAGTCTACCCACTGGTGACTATCTTGAGATAATTCCAGCACATTTTTTACACTCCGTTGCAAACTTTCATGTCTATGACCCTCGTTCTAAGATTCTTTTTACAGGAGACCTTGGTGCAGCCATATTTCCAAAAGGACAAAGATATACTTATGTTGAAGACTTTGATAGCCACTTAAAACTTATGGAAGGCTTTCATCGCAGATATCTTGCTTCAAATAGTGTTATAAGAAAATATCTTGAAAAGGTGGCAAAACTTGAAATAAATGTGATTGCACCTCAGCATGGAGCAATAATTTATAAAAAAGAGCATATTCAGAGATTTTTTAACTGGTTAAGCGGATTAAAATGCGGTGTTGATATTGCAGAAGAATTTTACAGATAGGAGGAAAGTGGTGTTTTTCAAAAGAAAAAGGACAAATTTTGATAATAAAAAAACAGTTGATACCAATCTTTCACTAATAAGAACGCTTTCTTCTGGAATAATAAAATCCAACATTGTAGGTTCAACAATATCAAATACAATGGGACTTATTGACTCTAACTTCTCCAGAATAAAGGATGAAGTATCCTCAATTGCAACAGCTATGGAGGAAATAGATGTAACAATAAGAGATATGTCTAAGAGTGTTGCCTCAATCAATGAGGAAGTTAAAGCTATGGTCATACAAAATGAGACCATGGATACAGAATTAGAAAAAAGAGTAAAGGACATAGAGTCCCATAATAGAAAGATTATTGAAGTTGTTAACAACATAAAAGATCTTGGACATGCTACAGAAAATATCGGTAATGTTGTAACTGCCATATCAGATGTGGCAGATCAAACCAATCTTCTTGCACTGAATGCTTCCATTGAAGCAGCAAGAGTGGGAGAGGCTGGAAGAGGTTTTGCAGTTGTAGCTGATGAAATAAGGAAACTTTCACAGAAAACCGAAGGTCTAACAAGGGATATAGGAAAAATTCTTGGTGACCTTAAAGACAGAGTAATTTCAGCAGTAGGTGAGGTTGAAAAAATAAGGGAACTATTCTCAAATATTGAGAAAGATATGAAAAACATAAGAGACTCCTTTGAAAAAACAAAAGTTATGTCCGATACTGTTGGAGACGCTGTAAATACTCTTTCA
>JANXBR010000006.1:0-29671 GCA_025060625.1 Thermodesulfovibrio sp. | reverse complement strand
AAGTCAGGTTTTAACAGATGTTTCAAAAAGAATTACAAATACTGCCTCTATGCTTAATGAAACATATAAAGTTTTCTCTACAGTAATAAAAGTTAATGATGAAATTTCAAAATTGACAAAGTTTTAATATGAAAGAAACCTTATATTTAGCATTATGTCCCCACTGTACAGAAGAAGAACTTATCATGTGGGAAAAAGTAGCTGATAAAATTGCAAAAATTTTAAAGAGAGAAATAAAAATTAAAAAATTCAATAATTTCGCAGAATTGTTCTCTGATAAACAAACCTATGATTTTTATTATGCTAATCCAGATATGGCTATTACTTTAATTGAAAAGGGCTATATAGTATTAGGTAGGCTTAAATCAGTAAATGAAAGTTTATGCAGTATAATTTCAAGTTCTTACAATCCAGAAAAAGACATGATCAGGGTAGCTTTAATAAATCAGAAATACTTTTTTCTTCCAATTTTATTTCATAAAAAGGAATATCAAAAGTTTAATCTGATTTTTGTGAATAGTTATGAAGAAATAGAGAATCTCTTAAGAGAAGGAAAGGCTGATATAGGCTTTATATATACTCAATTTTCAGGACCTCTAAGAGTAAATAAGAATATTAAAGTTTCAGATGACTTTTGTTTTCCAATATTTCATTTTTTACTTATGCATCCATCAATGGAGGCGTTTAAAGATGAGTTATTAATGATTGAAGATTTTGAGAGTGTAAAGCATGAAGAGGTTGAAAATTTAAAGGCTCTCTATCAACAACTTGATATTCTACTCAGGGATTGGGCGCAAAATGACATATCAGAAGCTTTAATAACCTCACCTAACATTGGAGTTATCATATATCATGAAAAAATATCATTTATTAACGAATATGCAAAAAATCTACTTGGATACTCTGATGAAGAAATATATAATATGAGCAGCATTGATATAATCTATGAGGAAGATCAAGAAAAAGTAAGAGAAAATCATCAAAGAAGGTTAAAAGGTGAAAAATTTTCAAAAATATATGACATTCGTTTCAAGAAAAAAGATGGTTCCATAGTATTTGTTGAATGTCTTGCAAACACAATACTTTTTAGAGGAGTCTATTCAGGCTTTATAGTTTTTTATGACATTACAGCAAAAAAATATGAAGAAAAGTTCAAAGAAATTTTAATGGAAATAAACAAGATAATTACTCAAGCCTTAACTGAAGAAGAGATATATAGTAGAATCTGTAAATCTCTTGTAGAAAAACTCAATTTAAAATTTTCATGGATCGGGATATTAGACGAAAAGCGCAATAAAATTATTCCTCAATACTCCTACGGTGATATAAACCTTGACATTTCAAACACGACTATAAAAATTCCGTCTGATAGTGCATTAATTAAAGGCGAAATACTTATAAATTCAAACTTATTAGAGATTCTTAATAATCTGTTCAAATCATCATGTTTAATTCCAATTTATAAGTTTGGTAAGGTAATTTCAATTATTAATATTTATTCTGAGTTTCCTCACTTTTTCAATGAATCTGTTTTATACATACTCAAGGAGATTCAGCACGATATTTCTTTTGCCCTTGAAAGAGTTGATAGAATAAGGCATAACACAATTATCTCAGAAGCACTTAAAAACTCTGATACTTGGATACTTGTTACCGATGAAAATGGTCATATTTTATATGTTAATGAAGCAGTTGAGAGAATTAGTGGATACACAAAAGAAGAACTCTTAGGTAAAAATCCAAGAATATTTAAATCTGGACTAAATCCACCAGAATTTTACAAGGAGATGTGGGATACAATTCTTTCTGGAAGAATTTTTAATGTAATAACTCCAAATAGAAAAAAGAATGGTGAAATTTTCCATGTGGATCTAAAAATTATTCCTGTAAGACTTCCAGGTAATATTCTAAGATTTGTTGCTGTTGCAAGGGATGTAACAGAAAAAATAAGACTTTCTGAGAGAATACAAAGACTCCAAAACTATGATGCTCTTACAGGACTTCTTAACTTAAATGGTTTTACCGTAAATGTTTCTCAAAAACTTAGTGAAACCGATACTTTCGGTGTATTTATCCTTATAGATATTTATGACATGACTTACATAAATAAGATTCATGGTATTTATGTGGGAGACCAAATCTTAATTAAGTTTGCAGATAAGATAAGACAAGTCTTTGAAAATACTAACTGTTTAGCAAGAATAGCTGCTGATACCTTTGGAGTTTACACTATTGCAAAAACCACTGATGAGATATACAAAAACTACTCTAAATTATATGAATTAAATAACTCTATTTTTAAAATAGAGAATAAAACCATCAACATCAATATTAATGCAGCAATATCAATTTTTCCAAAGGATGGAGGCGTCTTCAGAACTCTTTATGAAAGAACAGACATTACCCTTCAACAAGCTAAAAAATCTGGACCAGGGACTATTCAGTTTTTTGATGCTGAAATAGAAAAAGAAGCTGAAAAACTTTGGGAAGTTTTCAATCTGATAAAGAATTCATCGGAAGAGCATCGCTTCATATTTCATTATCAACCCTACTATTACACAAAGACTCTTAAAATCGCAGGATTTGAAGCGCTTGTAAGAATATCATATAGTGATGGCAAGCTTTATATGCCTGATTTCTTTATAGATTACTTAGAAAACAGTAACTATATTTTTGACTTTGAAAAATGGGCTATTAGAGAGGTTACTGGAAAAATAAAACAATGGAGAACCAATATTTCTATAAATATCTCAGGCAAAACTTTTAGTACTCCCACTTTACTGTCTCTTCTTAAAGAGATTCCCTCTGATATAAGAAGCAGACTTACTATAGAAATAACAGAGAGAATTTTTATTAATAATCCTGAATATACAAAAAAGATTCTTTCAGATATAAAGAAAATGGATAATCCACCAAAGATTGCCATAGATGATTTTGGAACAGGTTATTCATCAATGATCTATCTTAGAGATTTACCAATTGATATTGTAAAAATAGACAAAGCTTTTATCAGAGACATGTTTAATGATAAGAAAAGTTTTGCTATAGTTCAAACAATAGTTGACCTTGCTAATAGACTTCAAAAAAATACCCTGGCTGAAGGAGTTGAGACTGAAGAACAATATGAGATTTTAAAGAGCATAGGCTGTGACTTTGTTCAAGGCTACCTATTTTCAAAACCTCTTCCAGAAAAAGACATTAAGCCCCTTCTTGAATAAAATTAATTTATGAATCTCCTTTTTTTTGAGAAACCTACGAGATATATCAACAGTGAGATAAACTCTCTTGTAAAGAAAGATAAGGAATTAATTAAATTTTGCCTGTGCTTTCCAGATATCTATGAGATTGGCATGTCCAATCTGGGTTTAAAAATCATATATCATGTGCTCAATAAAATCTCCGATGTTCATGCAGAGAGATTATTTTCTCCCTGGATTGATTTTCAGGAATACCTCAAAAAAAACAATTTACCTCTAACTTCCCTTGAGACCAAAATGCCAGTTAAGGACTTTGATATTTTAGGATTTAGTCTTCAGTCCGAACTTTCATATTCTTCTGTTCTTAACATACTGAGCCTTGCACATATTCCTCTATCATGGGAGGAAAGATTAAATAAAAAATATCCGCTTATCATAGCTGGTGGACCATGCACTTCCAATCCTCTTCCTATGTCTCATTTTATAGATGCCTTTCTAATAGGCGAAGGAGAAGAAGCAGTGGTTGAGCTTATAAATACCTACAGAGAGTGGAAGATTCACCATAGTAGTAAAGAGGAACTTCTCAATGCAGTAAACCAGATTGAAGGCTTTTATGTTCCCTATGCAGGTAAAAAAATTGTACGACGCCGATATGTTGATAATCTAAATAATGTTGAATTTCCCACAGCACCTGTGCTTCCCTATGTAAAGATTGTTCATGATAGGGTTTCAATAGAGGTATCAAGGGGATGTCCCTCTGGATGCAGATTCTGTCAGGCAGGAATGATTTATAGACCCTTAAGAATGCGAAATCCTGAGAAAATTTTAGAAATAGCTAAAAAATCAATTAAAAATACTGGTTATGAAGAACTCTCCCTTCTTTCCTTTAGTATTGGGCATTATCCCTATCTCATGGAACTCATTGATGCTTTAAATAAAAGTTTTTCAGAACAGGGCATTGCCATATCTCTTCCATCAATAAGAGCTGATAAAGTGACGAAGGAGCTTCTTCAGAAGATAAAATTTACAAGAAAAACAGGATTTACAATAGCGCCAGAAGCCGCTACTGAAAGACTTAGATGCATAATAAACAAAAATATCTCAAATGAAGACATTGAAAAAGCCTGTGCATTTCTTTTTGAGGAAGGATGGTTGAGTATTAAACTTTATTTCATGATAGGGCTTCCATCGGAGACTGATGAGGATGTTGAAGAGATAATAAATCTTTCAAAAAGAATAATAAAGCTTGCTAAAAATTATACAAAAAAGTTTGTTGATATAAATGTCACCGTATCTCCTTTTATTCCAAAACCTCATACACCTTTTCAATGGTTTGGACAGATTCCCTTTGAGGAAATGCGAGAAAAACTGGACTTTATCAAAAAATCCTTTCATCGTAGTAAAATTTACTACAAAGGACATGTTCCAGAGATGAGCATTCTTGAGGCATCTATTTCAAGAGGAGATGAAAAAGTAGGTGAGGTCATATTTAGAGCATGGCAAAAGGGAGAGGTTTTATCAGCTTGGACAGATCTTTTTGACTTTAAAAGATGGCTATCTGCAATGGATGAAACAGGAGTTGATCTTTTTTCCTATGCTACAAAACAATACTCAACTGATGAACCTCTTCCATGGGCTTTTATAGACTCTGGAATAAAGAGAGAGTTTCTCATAAGAGAACTTGAGAGAGCATTAACTATAAATAAAACCAATGAATGTAATATAAATTGTGAAGGCTGCGGACTTGGTTGTCAACTTAAAGATAGACAGACTCTATTAAAAGATAAGAGAAAATTTGAGAATTTAGATTTTAAAAAGGAAGTTTCTCCTGATACAAAAATTACAGTGGTCAGATTCTGTCATACCAAATTAGGAATAATGAAGTATCTTTCACAGCTTGAACTAAGTAGTCTTATTACAAGAGCTTTAAGAATGGCAGAAATTCCTTTTGTGCTTTCAAAGGGATTCCATCCAAAACCTGAAATATCTTTCTGTCCTTCCCTTCCAGTTGGTGTTGAAAGTGAAAAGGAGTATTTTGATTTAAAAATTTATGGTGAGTTCAGAGAGGAATATATTGAAAGACTGAATAAAGTTTTACCTGCAGGGATAAGGATAACCAATGCCAAAACAATTCCTCAAAATAGTCCCTCTCTTAACTCATTCATTAAAATGTATAAATACATTATAGAAATTGATGAAGAGTTTTTTCTAAATCAAGATTCCATAGAAAATATGACTATACAAAGAGATGGAAAGACATTTTTTCTAAAGGAATTTTTAGTGGAGATTCAAATTAATGATAAAGAAGTATGTATAATAGTTAAGGATGGACAACAGAAAGCGAGAATTTCTGAAATTGTTAACATCCTTTTTGGTAAACAACTGAAAGAACTAAAAATAAAGAGAATAGCCATGTATGGTCTTGAAGGAGGTTTGATAGAACCTTGAGTAATGAACTTTTAATAAATGTAACAAAACAGGAATGTCGTGTCGCTCTCTTGGAAGGTGGTCAGGTTGTTGAGTTTTATATTGAAAGGAAAGGAGACTCCAGTTATGTAGGAAACATTTATAAAGGTAAAGTTGTTAAAGTTTTAAAGGGTATGCAGGCTTGTTTTGTTGATATAGGACTTGATAAAGCGGCTTTTCTCTATATTGATGATATAAAGGGAGGAATAAAAGAGCTTTATCCATTTCTTGAAGGAGAAGAAGAGACAGAGATTATCCAAAAATTTGATGATTTTCAAAGAGGTCGTAAATCTGAAGAATTTAAGATTGATTTCAAAGACCTTTCTATAGAAGACTTAGTTCAGGAAGGACAGGAAATTCTTGTTCAGGTTGCAAAAGATCCAATGGGAACAAAAGGAGCAAGGGTTACATCAAGAATAACTCTTCCAGGAAGATATGTTGTCCTTATGCCAGGCATGGAACATGTTGGTGTATCAAGAAAAATAGAAGATGAAGAAAAGAGAAAAGAGTTAAAAGAACTTGCAGCAAAAATCAAACCACCAGGATTTGGCTTAATTATGAGAACAGTAAGTGAGGATGCAACAGAGGAAGAAATTCAAAAGGATATTGATTTCCTTTTTCTTCTATGGGACAATATTCAGAAAAAGAAAGATAAAGCCCATGCACCCTCTTTAATTCACAGTGAGTTTGATCTTGTTTTAAGAAGTTTGAGAGACTTTATGAGTCAAGATGTAGACCGTATGATAATTGACAGTTACATTGAATGGCAGAGACTTAAGGAATTCGCTCATGTCTATTTCCCAAGAATTGCTGATAAAATAGAGCTTTATGAAGGAGAAGAGCCAATTTTTGATGCCTTTGGAATAGAAGTTGACCTTGATAGAGCTCTGGAGCGTAAAGTATGGTTAAAATCTGGAGGATATATTGTAATTGACCAGACAGAAGCCATGACTGTTATAGATGTAAACACAGGAAAGTTTGTTGGTAAGGAAAATTTTGAAGATACCATACTCAGAACGAACCTTGAAGCAGTTAAAGAGATAGCCTATCAGATTAGACTTAGAAATCTTGGAGGGATTATATTGATTGATTTTATAGACATGGAAAAAGAAGAAAATAAACAAAAAATTATAAATGCCATGACTGAAGCAGTGAAAAAAGACCGAGCAAAAACAACAATTTATAATATAACAGAACTTGGAATAGTTCAGATGACAAGAAAAAGAACCAGAGAAAGCCTTGAACATATTTTATGTGATAGCTGTCCTTACTGCGAAGGTAAAGGAAGAGTAAAAAGTATAAGAACTGTAGCTTATGAAATCTTGAGAAAACTTAAATTTATGCCCGTTCCTCAGGGAGCAGAACTGACCGTAGTTGCAAATCCTTCAGTCGCTGATCTATTAACAGATGAAGAAAGGGACTCTATAGAAGAGATTGAAAATATAAAAAAAATAAGAATAACAATCAAAAAAGACTCAATGCTCCATCAAGAAAACTACTCTCTTCATAAAAACATATCATAGACATGGATTTCCTTACAGAATGTAGTAAATGCGGAAAATGTAAACAGTTCTGCCCGAGTTATCAGATTTTTCTTAACGAGTCATTTGCACCAAGAGGAAGATTAATGCTTATTAAAGCTCTTGAAAAAGAAAAGGAGATTATATCTGCAAGGTCATTAAAAAAAAGAATTTTCAGCTGTCTTCTTTGTGGAACATGCGAAAACTTATGTCCTTTAGAGATAAAGGTAAGCAATATCGTATATAAAATGAGAGCTAAAATGAAAAAGAATTTGTTGTTATATTTGTTTAAGTATTTCTCCTTTTATCCTGAGTGGTTTTTTTTAATTTTGCAGACTCTAAGCCATTCCAAACTTTTTTTAAAATTTAAGAAATCTTTCTTCTTAAGTAAATTTTCAAATTTCCATATTAAACCAAAAAAATTTGAGTATTTGCAGGTTTACAGCAAACTAAAACCCTTGGGAAGAATAGCAATTTTTTCAGGATGTTCAGTAAACTATTTACTACCATCAATCACTAATTCCTTAATCTATATCCTAAATTGGTTAAACTATGAAGTTATTGTTCCAAAACAGAACTGCTGTGGAGCACCACTTATTTCAGCAGGATTTAAAAAAGAGGCAGCAAAGCTTGCTCAGAAAAACATTGAAATCTATAAATCTTTCAAAATTGACGGCGTAGTTACTCCCTGTCCAACTTGTTTTCACTTTATCGGAGATATTTACAGAGAGACTATAGGAGAATCTATACCGTTAATAAAACTTTCAGAACTTTTAGAGAGTTCAAAAAGAAATTTAGAGCAGTTTATTGTGGATTCATTAGAAGAAAGTATATTTTTTCATATTTCCTGTCACTCAGCCAACTATACAAAAGAAGTAGATAAAACTATAGAATTACTAAAAAAGTTGGGTATAAAAAATATTGAGAAAAGAACTGGCTGTTGTGGATTTGCAGGAATTTTTTCTTTTTTATTTGAAAGAGAGTCTATGGATATTATAAGAAAAAAAGTTTTAGAATATAACAAAGCGGATATGATAGTTAATTCCTGTCCAAATTGCATAATTCAGTTTAAAGCTGCTATGAAGGGAAAAAGAACACTCCATTATATTGAACTAATCCATAAAATTTTATTAGAGGGAGAGGGAAATGGAAGAAGATAACTCAAAATTTGAGATAATTTTACCTGATGGAAAAGTTTACAGATCAGATAAGAAAGAAAAAAAGAATATCCATACTATCCAGGGTTATACACCTGATGGAAAACCTAAAAATATGCAGTTTGCAGCAAAAAAGAACTGTGACCGCTGTGGAGAATGTTGTAGAAGAGACACTCCTATAATTCTTAAAGATGATATGTCTCTTCTCATAGAGGGAGTTATTTCTGAGAGTGAACTATACACAATTAGAGAAGGAGAAAAATTAAGATCTTCCATAGATGGAGATAGTTATTACTGCTCTATGGAAATAATTAAAGTAAGACCCATTTTTGGCAGTTTTACCTGCCTGTTCTATGACCCTTTAGAGGGTTGTACAATATATGAAAAAAGACCTTCAGCATGCAGACAGTTTGAATGTTGGACACAAAATTATGAAATTACAGGACTTGAAGGAAAGAGATTGACAAGAAAAGACCTTTTCGGTGAGATTGAAATATTAAATGAAGTATTTAAAAGGCATGAGGACAAATGTTCTCTTTATAAATTCAATGACCTAATAGAAGATTTAAAAAAGGGAAAAGAAGACAATGTCTCTAAGATTGCTGAGATGATTCTTTATGATCTAACTCTGAGAGACTGGCTAAAAGAAAAATTAACACTCTCTGATGAAGTATTACCTCTGTTTTTTGGAAGAACACTTTTTGAAATAGCTCCCTTTTATGGCTTAATAATAGAGAAAGAGGATGAAAACTTTGTAATCAAAATCTCACAGGAGGAAGAAGAATGAAGTTTTTTATTGATACCGCTAATGTTGAAGAAATTAAAAAAGCATGGGAGGCTGGTTTAATTGATGGAGTAACAACAAATCCTTCTTTGCTCGCAAAAGAAGGAAAAGAGCCTATATCTCTACTTAAAGAAATATGCAAAATTGTAGATGGACCAGTAAGTGCAGAGGCAATATCTCTTAACTTTGAAGACATGTTAAAGGAAGCTTATGAATTAAGCAAAATCCATAAAAATATTGTTATTAAAATTCCGATGACTGAAGATGGACTAAAGGTAGTAAAAAAGCTTTCCAAAGAAGGAATAAAAACTAATGTAACTCTTATTTTTTCACCAATGCAAGCACTCTTAGCTGCAAAAGCAGGTGCTACCTATGTAAGTCCCTTTGTTGGAAGGCTTGATGACATAAGTCATTTTGGAATGGAGCTTATAAGAGATATTCAAATAATTTTTGAGAACTATGCCTTTGATACTGAGGTAATTGTTGCAAGCATTCGCAATCCCCTTCATGTTCTTGAGGCAGCAAGAATAGGTGCGGACATTGCAACAATTCCATATGCTGTAATAAAACAGCTTATTAAACATCCACTTACAGAGATTGGTATTGAAAAATTTTTAGTTGATTGGGAGAAACTTAAAAAATAGGAGGTGATAAGGTGAAACCTAATAAAAAATATATTATTTCTGGGATAATACTCATTTTTATAGGAATAACAATCGGATTAATCATTGCTTCAAAATTTGACATTCAATCCAAGGGATTTTCTGAGGACTATCAGATATCAAAGGAATCACAGGAGGTTCTTTCAAGATTTGGAAATGCTATGGCAGAAGTTATTCAGGCTGTAAGACCATCGGTAGTGAACATCTATACTACAAAAAAAATTAAAAGACCCTGGATTCCTTTTCCTTTCAATGATCCCTTTTTCAGAAGATTTTTTGACAATGAATTTGGTGAACTATTTGATAGACAGAGAGAGTTTACTCAAACATCTCTTGGTTCAGGAGTAATTGTTGAGTCAACTGGTTATATTCTTACTAACTATCATGTAATAAAAGGTGCTGATGAGATTAAGGTAAAACTATATGATAAAAGAGTCTTTGATGGAACAGTAATTGGCTATGACTCTAAGACAGACATAGCTGTAATAAAGATTAAGGCAGAGGGATTGCGTCCTATAAAATGGGGAGACTCTGATAAATTAAAAGTTGGCGAGACTGTAATAGCAATTGGAAATCCCTATGGACTTAGTCTTACAGTTACAAGTGGTATTGTAAGTGCCACAGGGAGAGCAAATGTGGGAATATCAGATTATGAAGACTTTATCCAGACCGATGCAGCAATAAATCCTGGAAATTCAGGTGGACCACTGGTTAATGTTAGAGGAGAACTCGTTGGCATAAACACAGCAATATTCAGTACCACAGGAGGATATCAAGGAATTGGCTTTGCAATTCCAAGCAATATGGCAAAAGTAATTATGGATAATTTAATAAAGTATAAAAAGGTAGTTCGTGGATGGCTTGGAGTAGAAGTGGAAGATATAAGCTCTGATATGGCAAGAGCATTGAAACTAAAAGAAATAAAGGGAGCCATTATTACAAAGGTGGATGAAGATAGTCCTGCTGAAAAGGCAGGATTAATGAGAAAAGATATCATAATAAGTCTTGACGGAAAACAAGTTGAAGATGCTATTCATCTAAGAAATCTTGTAGCAAACACTCCCCCAGGAAAAACAGTAAATATGGAGATAATAAGAGAAGGAAAGACCATTAAAAAATCTGTTACCATAGGTGAACGTCCAGGAGAAAAAAAGGTCTCTATGCCAGATTCAGTTTTAGCTGGCCTATATATTGAAAACTTGACAGATAAAATCAGAAATCAGTTTAGAATTCCCCAAAAAATCAATGGAGTCATTGTAATGTCTATTGAACCAGGTTCCCGCATTGAAGGACTATTAGCAAGAGGTGACGTAATTATTGAGATTAATAATGAAAAGATAAACAATGTTAAAGATTTTGAGAGAGTAGCTCAAAAAACCAAAAAAGAAGCAATTATTTGGTTTTATAGGCAGGGACGAGTTTCATATATAACTATTAACATTGAAGGATAAAGATA
Source organism: Thermodesulfovibrio sp. (assembly GCA_025060625.1). Classification (GTDB taxonomy): domain Bacteria; phylum Nitrospirota; class Thermodesulfovibrionia; order Thermodesulfovibrionales; family Thermodesulfovibrionaceae; genus Thermodesulfovibrio. The sequence continues at coordinate 18,429 of JANXBR010000006.1, read as the reverse complement.
GAATCGGGAAGGATTTGCAATTTCCTTCCCTCAATTTTTAATTTTATTTCAATATCCGTCTCATTAGATGAAAATACATGCGAATTTTTTATTATTTTAATTGCAAACCATTTTAACATAATTAGCATCTTGATTACTCTAAATTTTTTCTATATTAAATTTTAAAATTTAGTTTAACAATTTTCTTATTGTTCAGTCTATTTGAGATAAAACACGATTTCACCTATAGTTTTTTGTGCTTTGCTTCTGAATTAGCATATTTTTTTAAAAAATTGAACAACAATAGATTTGTCAATAAAAAAGGGGAGCAGAGTTGCTCCCCCTTTTGTTAAAAAAATTAAGAAAAATTACTTCACAAAAGGATTTGCATAGAAGGTAATAAGAACAAATACGAGAACATAAATAACGAGAGACTCAATTAATGCAAGACCTACGATAAAGAGTGTCATGAGTTTTCCTGTGACTCCAGGATTTCTTGCAGAACCCTCAAGTATACCTCTAAGACCTTGTCCCATTCCAGCTCCGCCACCACCAGCTGCTGCACCAAGACCAATCAAAGCACCAGCTGTGGCATATCCGTAGTAGTTAAGTTTTGCAGGATCAGAATCAGCTGCAAATACTGCTGAAGCTGTTAATACAACAACAAGAGCTGCCATAAGAATTACAAAAAATTTTCTCATCTTTTCTTCCCCCCTTTCTTTTTATTATTTAGTGAGACTCTTCAACTGCACCTGCTATATACACAGCAGTAAGTAACATAAAAACATATGCCTGAAGTACACTAACCAGTGTTCCTAAGCATAGAAAAGCAACAGGCACTATTAATGGAGCAAGTATTCCAAGAACCATTAATAGCAAGTGTTTTCCAAACATGTTACCAAAAAGTCGGACACCTAAGGTAAGAGGTCTTGCTAAATGAGTAATCCATTCAACAACAAACATAAAAAGCATAAATGGAATAGCATAAATACTTCTTATAGGACCAAAGAAAAACTCCAAATAACGAATTCCATGCACTTTAAATCCCATATACTGATAAATGAAAAACACTGGAATAGCCATAGAAAAAGTAACATTGACATTAGAAGTTGGAGACTCAAATCCTGGAATAAGACCAAAAAGGTTACCAACTAAAATATAGATGAAAAGAGTGCCTAACAAAGGTAGAAACTTATCTCCCCAGTGGTGTCCTATACTCGTTCTTGCCTGACCTTGAAGAAATTCAATCAGTACTTCCATTAAATTCTGTAGCCCTGATGGAACCATTTTTAGGTTATTTCTGACAAATAAAGAAACAGCAATAATAAGTATAATTGCTAACCAGGAATAACTAACATATGGAGGAACAGAAGGTATTATTGCTCCTAAAATAGTTGGTGCTTCCACTTTAAGCCTCCTTTTTATTTTTTTAATTAAGTTATATTACACAAAAAATTTCTAAATGTCAATAGTCCGCCTTTCCTCAAAAATAATCTCTCTGAAACTATATTGTTTCCTCATAATTGACAAAAGGGGCAGTCATTCTTTAAACCTTTATGTCTCAAAGAAAAATTTGTTTAAAAGGAGGTTATCAGAATGCTTGCCCAGATTCCTGAAGGAGTATACACTATGAAGGACAGAAAAGGCATCATCAACAAGAACGCAAAAGTATATCAAAGGGCTTCAAAGAAGATAAAATCCAAGATGCTTACTGAACTTTCAGAGATTTTGCATATGAATAGGCAGTCATGTTGCCTTTTTATTGAGAAAGGCATAACCTGTTAGGGAAGATTCACAGTGACAATAAAGCAGAATTTATAAATGCTAATGTAAAGAGGTTTTGTCAGGAAAGAGGGATAGAATTTACAAGGTCAAGACCATATAGAAAGAATGATTCACCCTACGTAGAAAGCAAGAACTGGTCAATGGTAAGGGCATATACAGGACTAAGAAGATATGACACTGAGGAGGAATTAGAGATTCTTAAGAGATTGGCAAGACTAATAACACTGAGGCATAATCTTTTCATGCCACAGATGAAGCTCATTTACAAGCAAAGAGAAGGTGACAAAGTAGTTAAGACCTAAGAGATGGATACACCCCTTAACAGAGTTTTAAATCTTGAAATTGTAAGTATAAATACAAAAGAAAAGCTGGTAAAATTAAGAAACACTACAGAATATAGTAAGGCTTTCAGAGGAAATAGAAGAGCTAACAGAGAAATTATTTATTGTCTATGAGAAAAAACTCAGAAGATATGAAAATGCTTAAGCATAATTTTATTTCAAAGAGATTTTATTTTGAGGAAATAAGTAGGAACTATATATATTAATTTTTCAAGTAGTCTTACTTAATTATTGGGAGGAAGATTAACTATCTTTGCATACTCTCTTTTATTTAATAATTCTATCATTGCAGATAGAGATTTAAAATGAAATGATTCAAATGTTTTTGTGTTTTTTATCTCTCCCATATTAAAAGCTGAAAGAAAGATTAAAGATTTATAAATTTTTGTGCTCGTTTTTAAAGATAAAAATGATTGCGTTATTGTTTGTTCATAAAACTTTTCGCTAATTCTTTTTACTTTCCGATTGATAGACATAATCTGAATCCAGTAATATCTATCAATAACTCTGTCTGCTTTGAGTTCAAACAAGGCATGTTGAAAGGCTGTAAGATTCTTAATATCATTATGGAGTATAGCATCAGCAGCAAGATGAGTTAAATATCCATAGGCAAAAGATTTTTCCTCTGGGGTTTTTGCTTCATTAAGAAGACAAAATCCTGCTTTCCATGTGTGAGGATTTTTATCCTCTGGTAAATACTTTTTACCAATTATAATATCAGGAATTATATTGCCATACATGAAATATTCTTTATAGAGTTTTATCATGGTTATTACTGATGCGGGAATTAATCCTGAAAAAGAAAATATCTGCCCTGAAAGATATGCATGAGTAAGGGGGCCCCAGGCATAGGAGTTTTCAGGTAATACAAAAATTATAAAGAATAACAGAGACAAAAGCATAGTCATTTCCTGTTATAAATATTCATGGCTTTATCAACACCTTGATTAATTATAACAAAGATTGAATCAACTGCCTCGGAAATTTTTTCCCTGATTTTAGATTTCTCTTCTTTTGTGAAGGAACTAAGAACATAATCTGAAACATCATAATTGGGGTCTTTATCAATACCTATTTTAATTCTTATAAAATTTTTAGTTCCAAGAGTATCAATTATTGACTGAACTCCTTTATGCCCTCCTGAAGAACCATTTTTCTTTATTTTTATCTTGCCTAAGGGTATATCTAAATCATCATGGATAACAATTAAAGATTCAGGTAAGCTATTTAGCACTTTTTCATTTACAAGGTCTTTTACAGCTAAACCACTTAAGTTCATATAAGTATTAGGTTTTATTATTTTTATATCCTTATTTTCCATTTCCAACTCTGCTATATGGTAGTTATTCTTTTCTCTAAATAATAAATTATACTTTTTAGCTAACTCATCAACAACCATGAAACCAACATTGTGTCTTGTTTTTGCATATTTTCTACCAGGATTACCAAGACCAACAATTAAAACCATTCAGTTTTTTTCTTTATTCCTCTTGTTCAACCTTTTTGCCCTTTTTTATAACTTCGGGTTCAACGGTCTCTTCCACTGAAGGAGTTAATGCTTCCTCTTCCTCAACCGTCACTGTTGCTATGACCTCGTCAGGATTGGAAATAACTTTAATGCCTTCTTCAAACTTAAGGTCTCTCACATGAATCGCATCTCCTACCTCTAATCCAGATACATCAACTTCAATATGTCCTGGTATTTTATCTGGAATTGCTTCAATTTCTATCTCTAAAATTCCGTGCTGAAGAACTCCTTTATCCTGTTTAACACCTATCGGTTCACCAATAAGAACAACAGGAACAGTAACTCTGAGCTTTTCAGTTGCGCTTACTTCCAAAAAATCAACATGTAAAAGTTTTCCCGTTACTGGATCAACCTGATAATCTTGAAGTATTGCTTGTTTTTCTTCTTCATTCATTTTAAGAGTTACAAATAGTTTCTCCTTTGTAGCAATATTCATAAATGGGTAAAGTTCTTTTGTAGCTATCTGAACTGGAGTTGATTGCCCATTTTTATAAATTACACAGGGTATAATTCCGTTACTCCTTAGTTTTCTTGCAATGCCTTTTCCTGTTTTTTCTCTTTTTTCAACATTTAGGATAAACTTTTCCATTATATCTCTCCTCCTTAAACAAATAATGAACTTATTGAAGTTTCTTCATGTATTCTCTTTATTGCTTCACCTAAAAGATGAGCAACAGTAAGAACTCTTATTTTAGGGCATCTGTCTTTTTTGTTATAAACAGGAATTGTATCAGTAACTATAACTTCTTCAAGGGCAGAGATATTAATTCTATCTATAGCAGGACCAGAAAGAACTGCATGAGTGCATGCAGCGAATACTCTGTTAGCACCTTTTTCTTTCAGTGCATCTGCAGCCTGAACTAAGGTTCCACCTGTATCAATCATGTCGTCAATTATTAAAACATCTCTACCTTTGACATCTCCTATAACATGCATCACCTTTGAAACATTTGGAGCATCTCGTCTTTTATCTATTATGGCAAGGGGTGCATCAATCTTCTTGGCAAAAGCTCTTGCTCTTTCTGTTCCACCTGCATCAGGTGAAACAACAGTAATATTATTTAAAAGATTATTTTTCTTTAAATAATCCAAAATTACAGGTATGGCAAAAAGATGATCCACGGGTATATCAAAAAATCCCTGAATTTGTCCTGCATGTAAGTCAATGGATAATACTCTATTGGCTCCTGCGACTGTAATTAAGTTTGCTATTAACTTTGCCGATATGGGAACTCTTGGTTGAACTTTTCTGTCCTGTCTTGCATAACCATAGTAAGGAATAACTGCTGTGATTCTTGCTGCCGATGCTCTTCTTAATGCATCAATAATTAAAAGTAACTCCATGATGTTATTATTCACAGGAGTGCAGGTAGACTGTATAACAAAGGCATCAGACCCTCTTACATTTTCCTTGATTTGAACCATTATCTCACCATCACTGAATGTACTTACTGTTGTTTGGGTTAATGGAATATTTAGATACTCACTAACCTTTTTTGCTAACTCAGGATTTGAATTTCCAGTTATCAACTTAATTCCATTAGGCATTCTCAACTCCTCAAAATAAAATCACCCTCTTACTGAGGGTTTACTTACTGGGGAGGCAGGATTCGAACCTGCGAATGGCGGATCCAAAATCCGCTGCCTTGCCGCTTGGCGACTCCCCAAACTAAAATATTTCAATAATTTCAATATTATTCATCGTCTTTATAGGGTTCAACAAGAGTCTGAACCACTCTACACCAGTATCCTTTAAAAAATTTTATGGCTTCTTGAGCACTAACTCTATCTTCAAATAAACCAAATACTGTAGAACCACTTCCACTTAAAAGGCTATTTTTAGCTCCAGCCTCTATTAGTTTTCTCTTAATTCTTTCTATTTCAGGGTATTCTCGTAAAACTGGTTTTTCTAAATCATTCCATAAATGAAAATTATTAATATTGCCACTAAAAAGATTATTATACAATTGCCAAATATTATTATTAATTTTTTCATATTCAGTTGTCAATTCAGTTGTTAAATTTAATGATTTATAAGCCCATTCAGTAGAGATACTAAAATGGGGTTTTACAAGTAAAAGTGTATAGGATTTTGAAATTTTTAAAGGTTTGACTATATCACCTCTTCCCTCAATAATGCATATTGGAAAATAAAGAAAAAAAGGTATATCACTACCAATCAAAGAACCTATTTCATGTAATGTTTTTATATCTAATTTAAGTTGCCATAATTTATTTAAGACTTTTAATGTGGTAGCTGCATCTGAACTTCCTCCTCCAAGACCTGCTCCCAATGGAATTTCTTTTTTGAGTACTACTTTTATACCCTTTCTTACTCCTGTATAGTTTTGCAAAGCTCTAATTGTTTTATATACTAAGTTTTCCTCCTTTCTTATCGGAAGATTTGTCTCAATCTCTATAGTCTCATGAGACTCAAAAGTCATTGTATCATATAAATCAATAGCTTGAATTAGAGAAATAATATTATGATACCCATCTTCCCTTTTTTTTAGAACTGAAAGTGACCAGTTTATTTTAGCAAATGCTTTGCAGGTAAGCATCAATTCTTTATTAGCGATTTGACTTCCTTTATCTTTTTCTCCAATCTTTCCTTTGAGCCTTCTTCTTTCTCATGATACTTAATAGCTTCTTGCCATGTTTGTAGTGCCTCTTTATATTTACCTAACTCTTTATAAACGTCTCCAAGATGTTCAAGAATAACAGGATCATCTTTTACATATTTTATTGCCTCAAGAAGATATTTTATAGCATTTTCTTTATCACCAAGTTTGAAATAAACCCATCCAAGACTGTCAAGATAGTATCCATTGTTTGGTTTCAACTGAACTGCTCTCTGTATCAAGATCAATGCTTCCTTAAGATTAATACCTCTATCAGCATAACTATAACCAAGATAGTTAAGAGCCTCAGCATGATCAGGTTTTAGAGTAAAAGTTTTTTTCATAAACTTCTCAGTTTCCTCAAATTTGCCAAGCTTGTCATATAATACTCCTGCTATAAAGTTTATATCTGGATTATCTGGAAATCTTGATAAAGCACTTTCAACATACTGTCTTGCCTTTTGATAATCTTTAAGATCCATAGCAGTTTCTGTAGCATATATATAAATCTCAGGTATTTCATTGGTAAACTGAAGAATCTCATCATACATCTTTAAAGCTTCTATAAATTTTTTCTGTTTTATATACACTGTGGCAAGATTCAAGAAAGCATTAACTTGCCTTGGATTGATTGATATAATTTGTTTCAATAAGTTTTCTGCTTCAATTAACTTTCCAGTTTCAATATATACCAGAGATAGATGATACATTAGATTTAAATCTCTGGGATGCCTTGACAGAAGATATTCAAGCTCTTTTGTGGCTTTATCATATTGCTTTGTTTCAAGATAAAGTAGTGCAAGCTTTTCATGAATCTGGTCTTTTTCTGATTTCTGTTCCTTCAATGTTTCAAGCTCTTTAATTGCCTCTCCATATGATTTCTGGGAGAGATACAAATTTATCAAACGTTCTCTTGCAAAAAGATTTTCAGGATTTAGCTCCAGGGCTTTCTTAAAATAGACTTCTGCCTCCTTCAGATTGCCTGTAAGTTCTTCCAATGCTCCAAGATTGGTATAGGCTGGTTCATAATGAGAGTTGATTTTAAGGATTGACTTAAAGTTTTCTCTGGCTAAGTTTAAATCCTTTTTTTCAATATAAATTACCCCAAGAAAATGCAAAGCCATTATATTTTCAGGGTCTTCATTTAGTATTCTTTTAAATATTTCTATAGCTTTATCATGCATATGTGAAACAAGATAGAGATTTCCGATCTTTAAAAGCATCTCAATTTTATCTGGTGATTGCTTAAGAATTCTTTCATAAACTTCAATGGCTTCTTTAATCTTCCTTTCCTTTACATAAATAGAGGCAAGCAGTTGTAATGCATTTATATTTTCAGAATCTTCTCTTAAAACAGTATTTATAAAATGTTTTGCTCTTTCCAGATCGTCAATCTTGAAATATGTTTCAGCTATGATTGTCCTTAGGAATTTTGATTGAGGGTCCTGTTTAAGTGCTTCTTCGTAAAAGACTATTGCTCTATTTAAGTCTCCATTTATACTTGCATAATAGCCAGCAATAAAATTAAAGTATAGGTTTTCTTCTTCAGCAAAAACTGAAAAAGAGGTAAAAAAAAGAATGATTAAAACAAAAAATAAAATATTACGCATAAAATATTATTGCATAAGATTGAAAAATAAAAAAAGGGGGAGATTTCTCCCCCTTTACTTTAACAGGAACCTTTGCACTTGCAGGTGGGCATTGACTTTCCAGAGACTTTCTTAATCATCCCAAAACACCTCCCTTTCATAGGGATTTTAACCTCTTCATGAGGTTTTTTTGAGCTTCATGCTCATAATCAATTATAACAATTTTTATACAAAAAAGCACAAAATAATTTTAAAATTTATAACACTTAAAACACAGTTAGTAACTAAATAGGTTTTCTATCAAAGAAGATATTTTTGCCCTTCACACTTAATGGAATACCAAGTATTATCTGAGCATCCATAAGCCCGAGCTTTTTAGCACTTACTCCAATTGAATACATCACTCTATTGTCAACTCCAAGTTCTTTGGCAACAGAAACCAGTGAACCTATTGCAATTCCTAAATCTATTGCTCTTATTGTGCAGACAGGTCCTGCATACTCAATCTCAAACGATTTCTGTTTAAGAATTGTGTTACAGTCATAACCACAGGCTCCACAGTTTACTCCTACAGGCTTTTTAAAATTAAGTCCAACAAGTATTACTGCCTCAGAATCCCATACATTTTGGGCATCTCTTTTAAAAAATTTATGAGTCTCCTTTTGTCCGATTCGTTCCATCTCCTTCGCTATTGCTTCCTTTTCCTCTTGAGATAAAATTGCTGTGACGATCTCATCTTCACCCTTTGCTTTAGGTGCAGTTCTTGCTGAGATGAGCATCAACTTTGCCACAGTTTCAACTACCTCTTTTTCTGGATTAAGCTTCATTATAGTCCCTCCCCAAGTGTTGATTTAATATTTTACCATACAGTTAGAATAAGATATGCACAAAAGCGAAAAAGAAGAATATCTTATAATAAAAGGAGCAAGACAAAATAATCTAAGGAACATAAACCTTATTATACCTCACAACAAATTTACTGTAATAACAGGAATTTCTGGTTCTGGTAAATCATCTCTTGCTTTTGACACAATTTATGCAGAAGGACAGTGGAGATTTATTGAGTGCATGTCAAGTTATGCAAGGGTTTTCATTGAAAAACTTCCAAGGCCTGATGTTGATTTAATTAATAACTTAAGACCTACAATAGCGCTTGAGCAGAGAAATCCTATTAAAGGTTCAAGAGCAACTGTTGGTACTCATAGTGAGATTTATGATTATTTGAGGATAATATTCTCAAAAGTAGCCAAACCTTTTTGTCCTCAATGTAACAAAGAAATAAAATCATGGGATTCAACAAGGGTTACTCAGGAACTTTTAGAAAAATATGCTAACAAAAGAGCATTTATAATATTTGAAACTGAACAGTCTAAGGAAAAACTTATCCAACTTGGATTTTCAAGAGTTTTTATATTTGATAATAATCCCTTGATTAAAGATATCACCGATTTTAAAGAAAAACTAAAGATGGTAGTTGTTGATAGACTTAATATAAAAGATGCTTCAAGACTCAATGATTCACTTGATATAGCCTTCAGAATGGGGAAAGTTAAAGTTTACATTGTTGAAGATAGAAATTTGCTTAATTTTTCTTCTGAAGCTGTATGTCCTCATTGTGGCATAAAGGCTTTAGAGCCTTCTGCACTTCTTTTTTCATTCCATCATCCACACGGAGCATGCCCTTATTGTAAAGGATTTGGGTATATACTAAAATATGACGAAAGCATAATAGTTCCAGATATGGAACTTTCACTTAGTGAAGGTGCTATTGAGATTTGGGAGAAACCATCGCTTAAATGGTGGAAACAGCAACTCCTTAAGGGAGCAAAACTCTCAGGTATAGATGTAAATGCCCCATTTAAATTATTAACACAAGAACAAAAAGACCTAATATTTACAGGCAATCAAAACTTCTACGGCGTAAATGACTTTTTTGAAGAACTTGAAAGAAAGAGATATAAGGTTCATGTAAGAATTTTGCTCTCAAGAATTAAAAAACCTGTCCTGTGTAATTACTGCAAAGGTAAAAGACTTAATGACACTGCACTGATGTTTAAAATCAATGGAATGGATATCGGCGACTTAAATTTTATGTCAATAAGCCAATTAAAAGAATGGATTCAATCACTCAAACTTACTCAAGAAGAAGCAAAAATCGCAGAAGAACCTTTAAGGCAGATTTCTGAAAAACTAATTTTTCTTGAAAGAGTTGGACTGGATTATCTAACCCTTGACAGACAAATTAAAACTCTTTCTGGTGGAGAGTATCAAAGACTTAATATATCAAATCAGCTTTCAAACAAAATGACAGCAACCATTTATGTTCTTGATGAACCAACTGCAGGGCTTCATCCAAAAGATACGGAGAGAATAGTTGCAGTATTAAGAGAACTTACCGAGTATGGAAACACAGTTATAGTTGTTGAGCATGACAAGGATGTAATCAAAAATGCTGACTGGATAGTGGAACTTGGACCAGGAGGTGGAAGTCTTGGCGGCAGTGTAGTTTACTGTGGAGAGTTTAAAAATTTTTTAAATTTTCACTCAATAACTGCCAATTATCTGAAAAAATCAGAAAATCTCACAATCAACACTCAGGAAAGATTAATTAAAAACTTTATCACTCTTAAAAATGCCCATGGACATAACCTTAAAAATATAACTGTTCGTTTTCCAATGAATGCTCTTACTGTAGTAACAGGAGTTTCTGGTTCAGGAAAAAGTTCACTTGTGATTGATACTTTTTATAAGGCAGTAGCAGTCCAACTCGGAATAGATAATCAAAAGCCTCTCTCCTTTGAGGATATTGAAGGGATGAAAAATATTAAAGCAATAAAACTCATTGATCAATCTCCTATAGGTAGAACACCAAAATCAATGCCAGTTACCTATCTTGGAATTTATGGCAAAATAAGAGATATTTTCGCTTCACAAAAAGATGCCAAAATCAGAGAATTTTCTTCAGGAGCTTTTTCAGTTAACAATCCAAAGGGTCAATGTCCGTCCTGTAAGGGTGAGGGTTTTATAAAAGTCCAGATGTTTTTCTTTGAAGATCTCTTTTTACCTTGTGAGGATTGTGAAGGCAGGAGATTCAGAAAAGAAGTTCTGGAAGTAAAATATAAAGACAAAAATATACATGAAGTATTATCAATGAGTTTTGATGAAGCCTATGAATTTTTCTATAATGATGAAACTTTAAGAGAAAAGATAAATCTTGTAAGACAATTAGGTCTTGGATATTTAAGATTGGGACAACCAGCAACAACCCTCTCTGGAGGCGAGGCGCAGAGAATAAAAATATGTGATGAACTCCTCAATGCACTTACAGGAAAAAGATCATCTCTCAAAGGGATTGTTTATGTACTTGATGAGCCTACAACTGGACTGCATCCTGAAGACATAAAAAAATTTATTAACATTATAAAAAGACTGCTTGATAAATCTGCAACGGTAATTATAATTGAGCACAATCTTCAGGTAATATCAGAGGCTCAATGGATAATTGACCTCGGTCCTGAAGGTGGAGACAGAGGAGGATATCTTCTTTATGAAGGTACCCTCCCTGAGTTCTTGAAAATTAAAAATTCCTATACTGCTCAATATTTGAAAGAGTATCTAAAATCTTAAAAAGGCTCCTATACCACCATACTGAATCAGTCTTTCTCTGTCTCTTTCATCCTTTATGACCTCTACTTCTGCTGACTGTTCTAAAGCCATCTCTATTGTCTTTTCTATCAGATTATCGCTTTTCATAACACAGTCCCCACATTCCTTACAACAGTCAACTTTTTGAGTTGTTGCAAATCCACAACCCTGACAGATAAAACCTTCAAATATAAGATTCTTTACCGTAATAAGCTTCCTGACTCTTCTTTCTCTTAAATATTTAAGCACATCATCAATACCAATAACGGCATTATTATTTTTTAAAGACCTTGTGATGAGCTCGGAGACTGTCTCCTTTTCTTTTGTTTTTTCATACTTTTCAATTATAGGAACTACTTTCTCTAAAATTTCCTCCTTTGAAGCATGCTTCTCTATATTTACTTTACCTATAATCTTAAGCTTTATTTCATCGCTGAGAATACTCATAAGTTCGGAGACTGTCTCATCTGGTCCTGCAACAATGAGCCTTCTTATGTTTTTATCTTTAAGAAAGCCATCAAACCTATCAACAATATCTTTCAAGTGGCCTTTTACATGATAATCAATATGTCTTTCATATCTTTTTTCTGCAAGGGCAAACCAACCTCCCTTTTTATGTTTTCCAGGAACATCTTCATGCATAACCATTCCATACTCTTCAATATCTCCAAGAAAAACTAAAAAAAATCTGGCAGTTCGCTTATCAACAAGAAGAACACCATATTTTTGATAACTATCAAGTAAATCAAAGAGAGGACTCGTATAGGGAGTTGTATCGGCAACTAAGGAATCTTTAAGTTCTAAATTTAAATCATATCTTATCCAGAGGTCTTTGGGAATACAACTATAGACAACAACAGATTTCTTAAAAGATTCTCTTTCGCTCTGCAAAAAACTCTCTATCTTGGAAATATCCTCTTTGCATCTATCCTGAATATCCTCCTTCAAAGTTTTTACAAGGTTTTTAAACTTTGAAATATAAGCCTGTTTCTTTCTATCCTGAGGAGAAACATTGAGAAAGAGACTTAAAACATATGCATCATTAAAATTAAATTTTTCAAGATTTTCTAAATCCTTCCTATCAAACATTTTCACTACCTCCTACAAAGTTCTTTAAAATTTCTAAAAAGGAAACAAAAAGGCTAAAGACAAGAGGTCCAATAATAAAACCAATGAGTCCAAAAACTTTTATTCCTCCAAGAACGGATAGAAATATAAAAATAAGAGGCAGTCTCACTTTACCCTTTATTATTATCGGTTTTAAAATGTTATCAATAAGGCTTATTACAAAGGCTCCTACTAATAAAAGAATTAGTCCTTTTAAAATGTATCCCTTTACCAGCAAATAAATAGAAGCAGGTCCCCATACAGTAAAGGCACCCAAAACAGGAATAAAGGAAGCCACAGCAGTTGCAAACCCCCAAAGTGTTGAAGAGGGAATATCAAGAAAATAAAAGGTTACTCCAAGAATAGTTCCTTGAAGCATGGCTATCAAAATACCACCATAAAAGGTTGTATAGATTATGTTTTTAATTTGATTTCTGATTGCGATTTTATCACCTTCTGCGAAAGGTAAGAACTCTTCAATCTTTCTCACAAAGTGATCTCCGTCTTTAAGAAAGAAAAAGGCAATAAAAAAAGTCAAAATCAGATTTATGATTAGGCTTAACATATCACCAAAACCATGAGCAATCTTTAATGCTCCCTCTTTTAGTAATCCACTAAGCTCATTTTTAATTAAAATCACAAGTGATTTAATATCACCTCCTGTAATAAAACTCAACTTTTCAATAATCTTTGAAAGCAGTGGATTATTCATTATTTCATTTATTAGTTCTGGAAGATTAACATTCTTTATTAGTTGTCCTGCCTCAAGTATAATTTGATAAGAGACATAGACAAATGGCAAAAGGAAGAGAATTATCACTAAAACTATTGTCAGCACAGCCGTGATTCCTCTGTATTTCAAAAACCTTATTAAAAAGTCAAAAACAGGATGAAAAACAAGAGCAATAACTATAGCCCAACCTGCAGAAGCAAAAAAAGACTTAAGAATTTTATAGTTAAGATAGCCAAGAATACCTATAAAAAACAGTAAAATCCAGATATAAAAGCTTCTCTCAAGAGAGAGCTTATATTTTTTTGATGGACTCATATTTTTATTTTATACTTTTTGCAAAACTCTTCCAAAGACTTAGGGAGATTTCACCCCTATGTCTTTCTGGATGCCACTGTACTCCAACAAAAAAAGGATATTCCTTCAAGTAAACTCCCTCTATGATCCTATCCTCTGCTATGCAAAATATTTCAAGTCTATTACCAAGAGTTTTAATAGCCTGATGATGATAACTATTTACAGTATAATTTCCCTTATTTATTAAAAAATTATCAATTACCTGAATTTGGTGATTTCCTGATGTATGTTTTATCTCTGTTTCAATATTCTGATAAAGAGTTCCACCTAAGAACACATTCATAAGTTGCATTCCATAGCATATTCCCAAAATGGGTTTTTTCTTTTCAATAAATGCTTCAATTAGTTTAAACTCTGATAAAACTCGCTCATCAGGCTCAAAATTTTTACATGCCCTATTTTTTTCTCCGTAAAAATTCGGATTTATATCTCCTCCACCAGAAATTATCAGAGCTGAGATTTCATTGATGTAATTAAGTATTTTATCTGTCATCTCAGGAGATATAATTAATGGAATAAAGCCAAGATTTATGACAGCCTTAACATAATTCCTCTTCAAGTATAGCTTTCCTGCATCAAAACTACATGTAATGCCAACAATTTTCATAAGAGAACTTTTCCCTCTCTCTTTCCTGTCAATGAACCTTCAAAAACTGCTATTTCTCCATTTACAATGACATACTTAATTCCCTTAGAAATATTAAAGGGACTTTCAAAGGTTGCTCTATCTTCAATCTCAGCTGGATCAAATATAACAATATCTGCAAAATAACCCTTCCTGATAACTCCTCTTTTTTCAATTCTGAAGATTTTTGCTGGTAATGAGGTAATTTTTTTTATTGCCTCTTCAAGCTTCATCAAGCCTCGCTCAAAAACATATCTTTTTATAAATCTCGGAAAACTACCGAAACCTCTTGGATGGGGTTTACCTTTTCTGGTAATTCCATCTGTAGATCTGGCAGAACTGTCAGTGCCTATCATAACATAGGGTTGTGACAGGATTTTTTCAAGATTCTCCTCACTCATCCCGAAATATATTACTCCTACCATAAGATTTGATTGAATAAGCAAATCACATATAAATGAAGCAGCTTCCTTAAGATTAACAATCTCCCCCAATCTTTTACCCTCCAGACTTCTATACTTATCAGAGGCAACGTCAGATATTAATAGACTGTTTAGAAAATCCTGTCCTCTTTCTTTAATATATTTGCTAATTTGAACTCTTACGCTCTTATTTTTTAGCCTTTCTATTATATCCTCTCTACTACCATCAACTATCCAGGAAGGTAAAAAAGCGTCAAGATCTGTTTGAGAAGCAATGTAGGGATATCTATCGGCTGTAATCTTTATTCCATTATTCCGAGCTTCTTTTATAAAGTTTAAAACTGAATCAATCTTCCACCAGTTATCTCTTCCAGAGGTTTTTAAATGAGAAATGTGCACAGGAACATTTGTCTTCCTTGCTATCAAGATGGTCTCCTCTATGGCTCCCATAAGAGCTTCTCCTTCGCTTCTCATGTGAGTTGCATAAATACCTCTGGAGTATTTTAGATCTTTTATAACTTCTATTAGTTCTTCGGTGTCGGAAAATAGTCCAGGAGGATATATTAATCCTGTAGATAGCCCTTTTATATCATAGGAACGATTTACTTTTAAAAGTTCTTTAATTGTTCTTAAATCTTTTCTACTTAACTTCACATTTTTATAACCCACCACTGAGCCTCTTAGATTTCCATAACCGCAAAGAGTGATAAAGTTAATCGCAGGTTTGGCTTTTTTCAATAAATTTATATATTCTTCACAGGTATTCCAAGAATTGAGTCCAAGACTTTCTAACTCCAAAAACCTCCGCTCAAGAAACTCACCATACATTGGAAATCCTGATATTCCGCAGTTACCATTTATTTCAGTAGTAATACCTTGAGTTATCTTTCCTTCTGCTCTTGGGTCAGCAAGAATTGTAAAGTCAGAGTGAGAGTGGGTATCAATAAAACCTGGTGTAAGGATTAATTCCTTAGCATCAATTACCTTTTCTGCATGAAATTTCTCCTCTCCAATATAAACAATCCTATCTCCTTTTATTCCAAGATTGGCTTTAAAGGGAGGGTTACCAAGACCATCAAAAATAAGAGCCTTCTCTATGAAGAGATCCATCTATAGATTTGCCTTCTGTTTTTTGTTTTTTAATGCTTTGATGCCTGCTCTATTTGTTGAAGAGACATGTTTTGCATACCTTAATTTTTTAATATCATCGTTTTTTATGAAATAGTTCCTTATCCCCTCTACAATAGACTTTGCTATCTGTTGTCTGTATGTTTCTTGACTTAGAAGCTTCTCCTCTTCAGGATTACTTATGTAGGAAACCTCAAGTAAACACGATGGCATATTAGCGCCAACTAAAACATAAAAGAGAGCCTGTTTTACTCCATTGTCATTTCTTAAAAAAGAGTCTCTTAAACTTTCTATCATAGAATTATGAATATATCCAGCAAGTTTTACAGAACTATCTCTTTTTGCTTCCCTTTCTAATGAAGCTAACATGAAACCAAGTTCATCCTTTAACTGTTTCATTTTTTTTATGGATATTGCATTCTCTCTTGCAGCTACTCTTATTGCCTCTTCATCGTCAGTCCAGTTAAGAATGTAGGTCTCTATTCCACGAGCCATGGAGTTAGGAGAAGCATTTGTATGAATTGAAATAAAAAGGTCAGCACCAACCCTATTTGCTATTTCAGTTCTTTCATTAAGTGGTATGAATACATCTTTGTCTCTTGTTAAAACCACATCAAAGAGGGGATCATTCTTTAAAATATCTCTCAATTTTAAGGCGATGTCAAGAGTTACATCCTTCTCTTTCAGTCCTGTAGGACCTATTGCACCAGGATCTTTACCTCCGTGGCCTGGATCAATAACAATCTTTCGCTTTAGTGTAATCTTTGATTCTTTTTCTTCAGATTTTTTTTGAGATTTGATATTTTTATTTGAGAATATATCAATAACAATTCTAAAGGGATCTTCAAGTTGTATGATTTTGAACTCATAGTCAGACCGCTTAAGATCAAATACAATTCTTACTGTATTGATGTCAAACTGTCCAAGTCTTACTTTATTTACAACAGAGTCATTTACTAAGTATTCCTTTTTTATTTCCTTATTGAGGGTAGAATTTTTTATGTCAAAGAAAAGTCTTTCGGGATTTTTTAACTCTCCCTTTATAAATTCAGCAACTCCACTTGTTTCAACAACTACTCTTAATCCTTGAGGAAGTTCATAATGTCTGATATCTTTAACCTGGATTTTATCCTGAGCTTCTGTCAAAGAAAAACAAGACAAAACTAATGTAATGAGCAAGTTAAATATTATTAAGGATTTGAACATTACCTTAAACAGCTACAACTTCTTTAACCTCTGGAATCTCGCTCTTTAATGTCTTTTCAACCCAGTTTTTAAGTGTAAGAGTTGCCATTGGACATGTTCCACAGGCTCCCTTTAACTTCACATAAACTACATTATCTTTAATGTCAACGAGATCAATATTACCTCCATCTGCCATAAGGCCAACTCTTATCTTTTTTAAAACCTGTTCAACTCTGTCTTTCTCAATCATTAATATCCTCCTTAACCTTATTTAAATTAATTATACATCATATTTGCCAAAAAAATAACTATTTTGATATATTAGTATTGTTCGGCGGCGTAGCTCAGTTGGTCAGAGCAGACGGCTCATATCCGTCGTGTCAGGGGTTCGAATCCCTTCGCCGCCATTTCTATTTTATAATAGGCTCCATCTCTAAGACAGGATTGTTTACTCTGGTGAGAAACTCAAGAAGACACTCTACTTCTTCACATATTGTTTCATCGGCAATTTTATCTATAAGGTCAGGTATTCCTTCTTCTTCTGCCCTTTTCCCTAAGGATTCTCTAACTCTTTCTTTAAGTTCCTTAGGCATCCAGACAATTCTTCTTATTCCTCCATCACCCTTAAGAAACTTCTTTGATGTAATATAGTTAACACCAACTCCCATAAATCCAGGGGTTTGCACTCCTCCACCAATCATTCCTGCGATTGTAGAAAATTTCATACCAATAGGAGTCATACCACTGTAGCCTCTATGCACAATCAAAACTCCATTTGCCTCAGGAACAACTGCTACAATACATTCAAAGCATCCACAGGAGGTCATAGGATTTTCCATAATTGAGTAAAGATTTATTGTCTCAATAGCACCACCTGAGTGCTTTCTTACATATTCATCAACTCCGCTGTATCTACCATAGACTGGATCAATTAGCTCACCTTTTTGTATAGGCTGATTTCCACCTGTCGGCTCAATCTCATAGGCAGCCTTTGCATCAAGCCATGTAAAAGCTCCACAGAGTCCTGGACGTTCAGGTGTAATTACACATACATGCTTTGGTGCAAAGCTTTGACAGAGTAAACATGAGTAAAACTCTTTGACTTGCTCATCTGTTAATGTAGCAAGCCTTAAATCTCTCTGTTTATACTCCTGTCTTGCCTGTTCCCTTAATTCTAAGACATCCTTTTCATCAACATAGAGATAAACTTCTACCTTGTCAACAATACTACGAAATCTTGACTTAATCATGCTTGATATTATTATCCCCAAATGGTTAAGGGTTATGCCTGAGTCTTTTGCCTTCTTGCTAATTCTTATCCAGTTAATGTCTCTCTGTCCTATATGCCATAAACCCTCTGCTTCATTTATAAATGTATGGATCTGAC
>JANXBR010000069.1 GCA_025060625.1 Thermodesulfovibrio sp. | reverse complement strand
TACAGTAAAAAGACTAAAAACTCTTGGAATAAAAGTATTCATAGGACATAGTAGTGATAATATTGATCATACTGATGTTGTAGTTTTCTCTTCTGCAGTAAAACCTGATAATCCTGAGATTATTAAAGCAAAATCCCTTGGAGTTCCAGTTATTCCAAGAGCTGAGATGCTTGCTGAACTTTGTAGACTAAAATATTCTATATTGGTTGCAGGAGCGCATGGTAAAACAACAACAACTTCATTTATCGCCACTATCTTGAGTGATGCTGGCTTCGATCCCACCATTGTTATTGGAGGTAAACTTAAATCCATAGGAACAAATGCAAAATTAGGCCAGGGTGAGTTTCTTGTAGCAGAGGCTGATGAAAGCGATGGAAGTTTTCTTAAACTTACGCCTGCTGTGTCTGTTATTACAAATATTGACAGAGAACATCTTGATTACTTTAAAAATCTCAGGAGAATTAAAAAGGCTTTTCTTGAGTTTGCAAATAAAGTTCCTTTTTATGGTGTATCCATTCTTTGTAGAGAATGCAGACACATAAGAGATTTAATTCCACACTTAAAAAGAAGATATCTTACCTATGGCTTTGATGAAACATCTGATTTTTATGCAAAAAATATTGAGTATTCGTCTCCGAAAGTTTTATTTGATGCTTATTTCAAAAATAAATCTATTGGAAGATTTGCTATCACTGTCCC
The DNA here is from genome assembly GCA_025060625.1 of Thermodesulfovibrio sp. GTDB lineage: Bacteria > Nitrospirota > Thermodesulfovibrionia > Thermodesulfovibrionales > Thermodesulfovibrionaceae > Thermodesulfovibrio. The sequence goes on along the minus strand of JANXBR010000069.1, from coordinate 5,837 downwards.
GGGGAATCACAATGTTTTAAATGCTCTTGCAACAATAGCCGTAGCAAGAGAACTTTCTATACCAATTGAAAAGGTTAGGGAATCACTTGAGAACTTTACAGGAATCAGTAGAAGGTTTGAGTTTAAAGGTGAAAAAAATGGTATAAAATTCTATGATGACTATGGACATCATCCAACAGAGATAAAGGCAGTAATAAAAACTGCTTTATGGCTTAAACCAGATAGACTTTGTGTAGTTTTTCAGCCTCATAGATATACAAGAACAAGAGATTTAATGGATGATTTTGTTCGTGTTTTTAAAACGACCTTAAGAAAAAATGATGTTTTATTTCTCATGGATATATATGCTGCCAGTGAATCTCCAATTAAAGGAGTAAGTGCAGAGGTTTTATATGAGAGATTAAAAAATGCTGGAGTTAATGTGATATTCAACCCTGATAAAGAGAAGATAAAAATTGATATTTTGGGAGAACTGAAAGAGGGAGACATTGTCTTTACTATTGGAGCTGGAGATGTTTACAAAATTGGAGAAAGCGTCAAAGAAAAGTTATGAAAGATATTGAAAATTTTCTTAAGGAAAATAAAATAACTTATAAAAAATATGAACCTTTGGCTAAATATACAACACTAAAAATTGGAGGAAAGGCAGATTTTGTTGTTTTTCCTGATGAAGAATCTATTTTTAAACTAATTGAAATTATAAAATACGAAAACATTCCATACTATGTGATAGGCGGAGGTAGTAATTTACTTATAAAAGATGAAGGATTCAGGGGAGTGATAATTAATACAAGAAAGATGAATAGAATTGATATTGAAGGATTTACTGTATGGAGTTCAGCTGGTGTGATGTTACCAAGGTTTATTGCTTTTGTTTTAAAAAGAAATCTTTCAGGAATGGAAGGTCTTATTGGGATACCAGGCACTGTTGGAGGTGCAATAATAGGCAATGCGGGTTCTTTCGGATATGAAATTAGTGATTGGCTTGAAGAGGTGGAGATAATTACTGATAATGTAGAAATTAAAACTTTAAAAAAACAAGATATTACCTTTCAATATCGTGGATCAGACCTGGTTAAAACTTGGATTATAAAATCAGCAAAATTCAATTTAAGAGAAGATGACGGAGAATCTTTTAATAGAATGAAAGCATTTCTCCAGAAAAAGAAACAGACTCAGCCTTTAGGAGATTATTCGGCAGGATGTGTATTCAAGAATCCTAAAGGACAGTCAGCTGGTTATTTAATAGAAAAAGCTGGATTAAAAGGATTTAGAGTGGGTGATATAGTTATAAGCCCTATCCACGCTAACTATTTCATCAATATTGGTAAAGGCAAATCTCAAGATTTTTTAAGATTAATGGATATTGTTAAGGAAAAAGTATTTAAACTTTTTTCTATAGAGTTAGAGCCTGAGATAAAAATTTTGGAGGCTTAATATGAAAGTTGGAGTAATAGCAGGAGGAACTTCATCAGAGAGAGAAGTATCTCTTAAAAGTGGGCAGGCGGTATTCAGAGCTCTAAAAGAACTTGGATATAATGTGGTATTTATAGATGCGGGAGTTAACCTTTGTGAGAAGATAAAGATGGAAAAAATTGATATAGCCTTTCTGGTTCTTCATGGTGGATGGGGAGAAAATGGTTCAGTTCAGGGGATGCTGGAGGTAATGGGTATTCCTTACACTGGTTCTGGAGTTTTAAGTTCAGCTATGGCAATGGATAAGGAAGTTACAAAAAAAATTTTTATTTATCATGGTATCCCTGTTCCTCCCTTTAAGATTTTCTATAAGGGTGAGAGTTTTGAACCTGATTTTTTACCCTGCGTTGTAAAACCTGCAGAGGAAGGTTCTTCTATTGGAGTAAACATTGTAGAGAATGAGACAGAGTTTGAGTACGCAGTTAATGAGGCATTCAAATATGGAGAAAGAATAATTATAGAGAAATACATTGAAGGTAAAGAAATACATATAGGAGTACTGGGAGATAGAGTTCTTGGAGGTGTTGAAGTAAGACCTAAGAAAGGTTTTTATAGCTATGAAGCAAAGTATACAAAAGGTTTAACTGAATATATTCTGCCTCCTGAGATAGACTCTGTGCTTTATGAGAAGCTTAAAGAACTGGGGCTAAAAGCCCATAGGGCACTAAATTGCAGCGGAGCAACAAGAGTTGATATGATAGTTGACTCACAAGGTAATCCTTATGTTCTGGAAGTAAATACAATTCCTGGTATGACAGAGACATCTCTTTTACCTAAAATAGCTTCCCTTGCAGGATATGACTTTAAGGGTTTAGTTAAAGAGATTCTGGAACTTTCATTGAAAAGATAATGAAAAGTAGAAGAAGGATAATTTTAGCATGCCTTTTTTTAATTGTAATAGCTGTTTTTTTAGCTTTTAAGGGGTTTAAAGTAAGAGATATTGTTATTATTGGGAATAAACATATAACAGAAAAAGAAATTAGAACAGTCTTAGCATTAAAAGAGGGAAGTTCTATAGTTTATCCATCGTCTAAGAATTTGTATGAAAGACTAAAGAAAATACCATGGATAAAAGATGTAATCATAAGAAAAGACTTAAATGGAACAGTGACAATCTATGTAAAAGAGTCTACTCCAGTTGCTATAGCTACATTTAATGGGAGATACTACTTGGTTGATTATGAAGCCCAGGTTCTTGAAGATTTCACTGAAAAGATTCAAGGCAAAGAAACTTTTTCAGAATTAGAGATTAAAGAGTCAAATCCTTTCATTTTTTTACCAATTATTAAAGATATTGAGCCGTTCAAAAATAGAGATACACTTGATGAAGCAATAAAGCTGCTTAATTTTATCAATCAAAGAGGCTTTGTAAAGGTTGATGATAAAATAACAATAACAGGTAATAATCCAGATAATCTTACTCTTCATATAAATAATTTTCCAATCATTGTAGGTAGGGGAGAACTTGAAGCAAAATTTGCAAAATATATAGTGGTTAATGCTGAGATTCAAAAAAGAGGATTAAAGGTGCAATACATAGATTTAAGAGTGCCTGATAGGGTAATAGTAAAACCTGTTGAGTAAGGGATATTAAAAAGATTGAGATGATTACAGTAATTGATATTGGAACAACAAAAATATCATTTTCAGGAGCAAAGATTGAAAATGGAAAATTAGTAATTGATTTTTTAAAGAGTTATCCCTCTGCAGGGTTAAAAAAAGGCAAAATAGTTGACATGGAAGCGATGATATCATCTATAAAGAAGTCATTACAAGATATAGAAAGCAACTTAGGAATAAGATTCAGAAAAGCCTTTGTTTGTTCCTCTGGAACCGATATTGAAGGTATATACAGCAATGCAGCGGTAAAAGTAAAAAAAAGAGAAGTAACAGAAGAAGATGTTGATTTAGCAATTGAAGCAGCCACTGCTATGCATATTCCCCATGATAGACAGGCAGTTCATATTTTGCCCTATGAATTTGTTGTGGATGGTGTAAATGGTATTAAAGATCCTGTTGGAATGAAGGCATTAAGGCTTGAAGCAAAGGTTTATATTGTAACTGCTTCATCATCGCATATTCAGAATATTATTACTTGTTGTAATAAAGCAGGTGTTGAAGTTGAAGATATTGTGCTTCAGAGTGTGGCTTCTGCCGAGGCTACTCTTTCAGAACATGACAGAGAAATGGGAACAATGGTCGTTGATATTGGTGGAGGAAGTATTGACATAGCAGTATTTTATGATGGTTATTTAAGGCATATTGCGTCATACGGCATAGGAGGAAATCATATTACTAATGATTTAGCAATAGGGCTAAAAATTCCCTTTCAGGAAGCAGAGAGAATAAAAAGGCATTTTGCAATTGCTTTGCCAGATATTAGTTTTGGTAATCTTAAGTTCAAAGAAGATGAAAAAGAGATAGAGATTGTTGGATTGGATAGAAGATCTATTAAAGTTCCCTTGAGTGTGATAAAAGAGATAGTTTATGCAAGATGTGAAGAGATTATGGAAATTTTAAAGAAGGAGTTTGATTCTATTCCAAAGGATATTTCCATATCTTCAGCAATTTTCACAGGTGGAACAGCACTGATGCAAGGTTTTGTCTCATTAGCTGAGGGATATTTATCAATACCAGCAAGAGTTGGAAAACCAGACACAGGATTCATGGCAGTTTGTTCTGAATTCGGTTTAGATGAAAGCATAATAGAACAGAAAGAGGAATTTGAAGAAATTCTTACTCCTGAATTTTCTTCAACCTTAGGAACAATTATTTATGCAATTAAAACAAGGGGTTTTGAAGATAGATCTTCTGGCTTTGCAAAATTATTTAACAAAATTGCAAGCTGGATTATGCAGATAAGGTCAAAAAAAGTTTAAATAAAATAGACGGAGGTTAAAAAATGTTTGAAATTGAGGAAGTAGAAAGACCAGTAGCAAAGATAAAAGTTATAGGAGTTGGAGGAGCAGGGACAAATGCTGTAAATACTATGATTTCCTCAGGGATTTATGGGGTTGAGTTTATAGCTGTAAATACTGACATACAACATCTTGAGATATCCTTAGCTCCTGTTAAAGTGCAGATTGGAAAGGAGCTTACAAAGGGACTTGGAGCAGGCTCTGATCCAGAACTCGGCAAAAAGTCAGCAATTGAAGACAGAGATACGATTCTTTCATGCATAGAGGGCTCTGATTTGATATTTATTACTGCTGGAATGGGTGGAGGAACAGGAACTGGTGCTGCACCCGTGATTGCTTCTTTAGCGAAGGAACTCGGGATACTTACAGTGGCAGTTGTTACCAAACCCTTTTATTTTGAAGGGAAAAAGAGACTTCACAACGCAGTTGTCGGAATAAAAGAGTTAAAAAAATATGTAGATACAATAATAGTTATTCCTAATGATAAAATCAATATGGTTGTTGAAAAGGGAACGCCCCTTGTAAAGTCTTTTGCAATTGCCAATGATATTTTAAGACAGGCTGTTCAGGGTATTTCTGATCTTATTTTAAATCCTGGGTTTATAAATAGAGATTTTGCAGATGTAAAGACTGTCATTGAAAAATCTGGTAAGGCTGTAATAGGACTTGGATCATCTACAAGGAAGGAAGGTGCAATTGAAGCAGCCCGTAGGGCAATTAATAACCCACTACTTGAAGAGACATCTATAGAGGGCGCTAAAAGAATCCTCATAAATATTACAGGTGGGCTTGATCTTACTCTTGATGAAGTTCGAGAAATTGCTGGAACTGTATATGATGTTGCCCATGAGGATGCGAATATAATCTTTGGGGCTGTAATAAAATCTGACATAGAAAATGAAATATTTGTTACAGTAATTGCAACAGGTTTTGAAGATAAGACTGAAGAGATAAACTTAAGTTTAACTGAAAAATGGATCCCCAAGAATAGTAGCATTTCCCTAAGAGAAACTAAGAGAATTATTTCAAAAGATATTCAATCTCTATCCTCTTTAAATATTAATAGAGTCTCGGAGTTTTCTGATAAAAGGTTAAACCCAGATACAAATCTTTTAGAAGCCGCCTTGAAAAGAGAGGTAGAGGAAAGTGTGATACCTCTAATTCCGAATCACGACAGTCGTGAGAATTCTCCTGAAACTAAATCAGACTCCACTGAGGAGAGACAAAATTTGGAGCCAATAAAAAATGAAAGTTCTGTTTTATTCGTTAAAGAACCATCTAAGGAAATTCCTCCAGAAATTGAGGATGAGATTGATATTCCTGCTTACTTAAGAAAAAAGTATAAGATACTAAATGAGAAAGATATTTGAAAGAGTTGATGCTCTACTTAGAAAGGAAAAAGGCACAATCTTTAAAGAACATGGTGGCAGGATAAAAATATGT